>DATESB010000001.1:0-7126 GCA_035271065.1 Lachnospiraceae bacterium
AGAGCCGGAGGCAGAAGACGAGCCGTTGATACTTTGGTATGCGGATGAAGCGCTGACGGAATATTTGAATAGTATGGCCTTGGCTTATTACGAGGAATATGGCGGCACGAAAGTGACGCCTGTACTCGTTTCAGGTGTGGAATACATGGAGCAGATTAATAAGGCTTCCGTAGATGATGAGGCTGCACCGGACTTGTATATCACAAGTAATGATAATCTGATGAAGGCATATTTGGCAGGACTTGCTGTTCTGATTACAGAAGAAGAGGAAACGGTAATCCCTAAATATTACCCTCTGACCGCATTGCATGCGGTGACTTGTCGCGATGCTTATGTTGCATATCCGTTTTACTATGAAACGAATTTCTTCTTGTATAATAAGACGTTTATGGCAGATATCGCAAAACAGGCAATAGAGGAAGAAGCTGATTTGGCAGCAGCGGAAGAAGCATTGAATGAACTTGCGGAAGAGGGAGAACCGGAACCGACGACAGAAATAGCAACCGATGAAAATGCGGATGGGATTTCGGCAAATACAGTGAGCGATGCTTCTGTGGATGAGGCAGCAGGAGAGAGCGGAGTAGATGAGGAAGCCTATGAATTGTCACCTGAGGTTCTGCAGCAGATGTCTACGATGATCCCCTCTACGATTGATGATATTTTGGCGTTTGCCGACAACTACGATGCGCCGGAAACAGTTGAGTATGTCTTCAGATGGGATGTATCCGACATTTTCTATAACTATTTCTTTATCGGTAACTATATTGATGTTGGCGGCGAGAGTGGTGACAATAACGCGAATTTTACGGTGTATAATCAGGGAACAATAGATTGTCTTCAGGTGTATCAGGATTTGAATCAGTTCTTTTCTATTGATACGAAGGAAGTTACCTATGAGAGTATCTTAGAAGACTTTATTCAGGGTAAGACCGTATTTACAGTTGCAACGACAGATGCAATCGGTAAGATAGAGGAGGCAAAGGCAGCAGGAGAGTTCAACTATGATTATGGGGTAGGTGTACTTCCTGATGTGAGTTCAAAATTGAAGGCAAGAGGTCTGTCCGTGACCAATGCGGTTGCAATCAACGGCTATTCCAGACGACAGAAAGAAGCAAATGCATTTGCTCGTTATCTGACCTATGAGAATCTGGATACACTTTATAACCGTGCCGGAAAAATGGCGTGCCGCTACAATGTACCATATGAAAATGATGAAATAAACAATGTCATGTTAGAATACCAAAAGTCGGTATCTCTTCCGAAAATGATAGAAGCAAGTAACTTCTGGGTGCAGCTTGAGATTACATTTACGAAGGTTTGGACAGGAAGTGACCCGGAAGAAGAGTTGCTTGCATTATCTGAATTGTTGGGCAGTCAGATTGATGAAATCGGATATCATATTCCGGTGCAGGAGAGTATCAGTGCAGGCGCGGATGATGATATAAAATAAAGAAAGCATAATTCCTTTCAGAAGCGGTTATGATACAGATATAAAATCTGAGCTTTTGGAGGAATGATGATGATAGGAATTCTAATTGCTTTATTATCGGGTACGTTAATGAGCGTACAGGTCGTTTTCAACACTGAGGTTACAAAGACCTCCGGTATCTGGGTCGCGTCTGGATTTGTACAATTAACGGCATTGATTGTTTGCGTTGTTGCATGGTTTTGCACGGGGCGGGAACCTGTGGCGGCAATTGCGCAGGTACAACCCAAATATATGTTGCTTGGTGGCGTGTTTGGCGCATTTATTACCTATACGGTAATCAAAAGTATGGAAGTGCTTGGTCCTGCAAGAGCGGTGATGCTGATTGTTATTGCGCAGTTGATTATCGCGTATGTCATTGAACTGTGTGGATTGTTTGGCGTAGAGAAACAGCCGATTGAAATGCGTAAGATTGTCGGAATGTTAGTGGCCATTGCAGGTATTGTCATTTTCAAGTGGAAATAGAATTAAAACCGCAACGAAATATTTCAGAAAATGATTTTTATTCAATTGGGTTTATGTTACAATAATGGAGTGAGCATAGAGGGGCTCTTATAATCGAAAAACAATTTGATTATGGGAGGACTATGCAATGAAAGATAGAAAAAGAGCAGCAGTTTGGGCATGTTGGGTGTTGCGGATGCTGTTTATATGCCGGATGTTGCTTATGTGTATTGGCTGTGCAGATAAAGAAGAGCAGATGCTTCAGTTGATGCCGATTGAAGGCGAAGAGGCAGCGGATGATACAGCAGATGGTTCAGTAGGAGATGCGAATGGCAGAGGTTCAGCAGCCGGAGATACTGTGGCAGAAGATGCGAATGCCGGAGATTTGGCAACTGGAGATACCACGACAGATAAGACGACGGATACCACGACAGTTGCAGTGGCAGTTAGCGCAGAGGCGGTTGCCATAGAAATAGGCGTTTATGCGTGCGGAGCAATCAGTATTCCGGGTGTCTATTATTTTCCGGAGGGCACGCGGATTCATGAGGCATTGCAGGCAGCAGGCGGAATGACAGACGATGCGGCAACAGATTACTTAAATCAGGCAGAGGTCATGTATGACGGACAACGTTTATATGTACCTACACTGACAGAGGTAGAGGAAGGGCTGGTTCCCAAAGAAGCGCCGACATCAAGCGGGGCAGGAGCAAGTGGAGCAGCTTCAGGTGGAGGAGTGGCAGGCATTAACGCAACAGGAAGTGCCGGTGCCGACAGCGGACAATCGACTATATTGGTCAATATCAACACCGCAACTGCTGAGGAACTTAAGACACTCCCGGGTGTGGGAGATGCCAAGGCAAAGAGTATCATTGCATACAGAGAGAATGTCGGCGGTTATCAGAAGAAAGAAGATATCATGCTGGTGGAAGGAATTAAAGAAGGCATGTATGCAAAACTGAAAGAATATATCGAAGTGCAGTAGACTTCAGATGAAGTATATTAACAAATCGTTCTTGAAAGATGTTCAAGGGAAATGGAGTACAATATGAGTCGAGTACTGGTAGTGGATGATGAGAAATTAATTGTGAAGGGAATTCGTTTTTCTCTGGAGCAGGATGGCATGGAGGTTGACTGTGCATACGACGGAGAAGAAGCAGTGCAACTGGCAAAGGAGAAACAATACGATATTATTTTACTCGATTTGATGCTTCCGAAATTATCAGGACTTGAGGTGTGCCAGCAGGTGCGTGAATTTTCAAGTGTTCCGATTGTGATGTTAACTGCAAAAGGCGAGGATATGGACAAGATACTCGGTCTGGAATACGGCGCAGATGATTATATTACAAAGCCGTTTAATATTCTGGAGGTTAAGGCGAGAATTAAAGCAATCATGCGCCGTACCGTGAAGAAGGTTGTGAAGGAAGAAAAACCGACCGTTGTTGATGCGGGAGATATGAAGTTGGATTTGGAAAGCAGAAGAATTTACATTGCGGGAAGAGAAATTAATCTGACAACAAAGGAATTTGATGTATTGGAATTATTGGCATTAAATCCGAACAAGGTATTTTCGAGAGAAAGTTTGCTGAAAATCGTGTGGGGTTCCGAATATCCCGGAGATGTCAGAACGGTGGATGTACATATCAGACGTTTGCGTGAGAAGATTGAAGAAAATCCAAGCGAGCCCAAGTACGTTCATACCAAATGGGGCATAGGGTACTATTTTCAGTAAGTTACAATTATTTGCAACATGACAAGAGGTGTTTACTATTCTTACAAGGATTAAGAATAAACTCAGCAAAATAAGGATTTTGCGCAGTTTGAAGTTTAGAATTTTTACAATTATTTTGGCGGTGGGTATCATTCCCAGCGCCATTATGCACGTTGCGATACTGGAAAATTATGAGGAACGTGCTGTTACGCTTCGAACATCGGATGTCCAGAATCAGTGTAAGATACTTGCCAATCACTTGATTACATATAATTATCTGTTAAATACGCCGTTAGAGGCCACGGATGAATCGTCGAAGGTCGTAAAAACACCGCTGGAGACGGTGGATACTTCATTAGAGACGATGGAGGATACTCCGTCAGAAGTTGTAGATAATTCTTCGGATATTGTGAATGCTGAACTGGAACAGTTGTCAAATCTGTATGATGGACGTATTTTGATTATTGATAAGAATTTTAAGATTATCAAGGATACCTACGCAATCAGCGAAGGAAAGACCATTATTGCCGAGGAAGTCATTAAATGTTTTAAAGGGGAAGCCATTTCGAATTACGATACGGAGAACCATTATATAGAAATGACCATACCCATCAGTGATGCAAATACGCAGGAAATGTATGGCGTTATGTTAACCAGTGTATCAACGGACAGTATCAGAGACAGTATTGATATTCTGCGTAGTAAAGCGTTGGTGTTGGAATTTACCATGGCAATCCTGGTATTTGTCTTTGCTTATATGCTGGCTATGGTGTTGTTCCGCCCGTTCAACCGCATTATCAATGCAATTAATGAGGTAAAGGAAGGATATAAAGAAGAGGAAATCACGGTTTCCGATTATCTGGAGACTGAGTATATTACGACGGCATTTAATCAGATGCTTGCCAGAATGAATGCACTTGATACATCAAGACAGGAGTTTGTGTCCAATGTGTCTCATGAATTAAAGACGCCGCTGACTTCTATGAAGGTGCTGGCTGATTCGCTTTTGCAGCAGGAAAATACACCGGTAGAACTTTATCACGAGTTTATGGTTGATATTGCCGAGGAAATTGATCGTGAAAACAATATTATTAATGACCTGTTATCGCTTGTCAGAATGGACAAGACGGAGGCGGAACTGAATATTACCACAGTGGATATTGAGGCTCTTTTGGAAACAATTCTGAAACGTCTGCGTTCGATTGCAGAAAAGAAAAACATTGAGTTGATTTTGGAAAGTGTCCGTGAAGTGAATGCAGAAATTGATGAAGTGAAGTATACATTAGCGATGACAAATTTGATTGAAAATGCGATTAAATACAACATTGATAATGGTTGGGTTCATGTTACGTTGGATGCCGACCACCAATTCTTCACGACAGAAATTGCAGACTCCGGCATTGGTATTCCGGAGGAAGCACAGTCGCATATATTTGAGAGATTTTACAGAGTGGATAAGTCTCATTCAACAGAAATCGAGGGCAGCGGACTTGGACTTGCCATTACGCGTAACGCGATTTTGATGCATCGTGGTTCTATTAAGGTGGACAATGGTGAGGAATGCGGAACTGTATTTACAGTAAAGATACCTCTTAATTACAGTGGAGGGCAGTCATGAAAAGAATTTATTTAGCAGTTTTAATGATAATGATTACTTTATTGATTGGATGCAGTGAACAGAATGGTGAAACTGTGGAATCAGATTATTATGCATATTATATCAATAAAGATGAAACAAAAGTGGTGCCACAGCCATATGTGCCGGAGGGGACATCAACAGAGGATTTAATTATAGAATTTCTTGCAATTCTTGAAACAGATCCGGCAAATACGGAACTGAAGAAGCCAATTGATGCAAAAGTTAATCTGCTGGATTACTACTTGGAAGAGGGACAGCTTGTCATTGATTTCTCTGAAAATTATTCGGAAGCAGACAGCGTGAAAGAGGTCTTATGCCGCGCTGCAATTGTACGGACATTGGTGCAGATTGATGGGGTTGACGGGGTATCATTTCGTGTGAACGGAGAACCGTTGCTTGACTCAAATGAGCAGCCAATCAGTGTTATGACGGCAGAGAGTTTTATTGATAATACAGGTACGGAAATTAATTCTTATGAGAAAACAAATCTGCATCTTTATTTCGCAAATGAGACAGGCGACGGCTTGATTTCTACTGTGCAGCCGGTTGCTTACAGCAGTAATATTTCTATGGAGAAATTGGTTACAGAACATATTATTGCCGGAACAGAGAGCAGAGGAACTTATCCGACAGTATCACCTGATACAAAGATACTTGGTATTACGGTGAAAGACGGTATTTGTTATTTGAATTTAAGTGAAGATTTTTTGACGGTGGTATATCCGGTAACAGAGGATGTTATTCTGTATTCCCTGGTCAATTCATTGACAGAACTGCCAAATGTCAATAAAGTGCAGATATCCATTGACGGTAATACGGAACGCTATTTTGGAGATCATATCAATTTAGAGAGTTTGTACGAAAGGAATTTGGAACTACTCAACCCACAAGAAACAGTGAGGTAATCATATAGATGCTGAAAAGACCGATGTGTCTGATCAGTCTGGCATTTACCATTGTCATATATCTTGTATTGTGCATCGTGCCGCCGCCTGAATTCAAGGCGGCTGTCGATGGGCAGAGCATTCATATATCAGGTCAGGTCTATCAGAAAGAGTTCAAGAATGGCAAGCAGATTCTTTATCTGGAGCACGTCATTATTCAGAAATCAAGTCAGGAAACAAGCCAATCAACAAGTCAGGATACTCATCAACCCTACAAAGCAATTGTATATTTGGAAGAAAAGCAGGCTGCTCCCTCGGTGAAAATGGGAAGTGCTGTAGCACTGAGTGGCAAGCTGCGTCTCTTTTCGTGCGCCGAAAATGATGGGCAGTTTGATGCCTATCGCTATTATCAGACACTCGGTATTGACTTTTCGGTGCACGCGGCAAGCATTTCGGCAATTGGAGAGGAATATAGTGAATGGCGTGAACTTCTGCATCAATTTCGTGAGAAAATGAAAGCAGTTTATCACAAGTTCTTGCCGGAGCAGGAGGCAGGTGTCTTGCAGGCGTTGATACTGGGCGACAAAAGTGAACTGTCGGCTGAAATTAAAGATTTATATATGCAGGCAGGCATTGCACACATTCTCAGTTTGTCCGGTGTTAAGACTGAGTTATTGGCACTTATGCAAGGGCCTTAAAACCGCATGAAATTGGCTTTTATAGCAATCCAGAGAAGCAGTGAATACATAATTATTGAATACATTATTGGTATCATTTAGGGACGCTGTCGTTCCAATGATATCTGTGGGGTGATTTTTCAAATATACTAATTATCAAAAGGTAGAACTATTTAGCATAAATACTACATATTTTAGCGAAAGAGGAAAAATCAATTATACTAATTGTCGGAATGCAATATTTTTAAATTTAATGATATGTTCCCATAAACTGTACACGTTGAGACG
>DATESB010000002.1:0-20647 GCA_035271065.1 Lachnospiraceae bacterium
TCAGTTAATAGTTGATAATACATCAGGTGTATTGAGCCGTATTTCCGGACTATTCAGCCGTCGCGGATACAATATTGAAAGTATCACAGCAGGTGTGACCGCAGATCCGAGATTTACCCGTATTACAATTGTTGCTTCCGGTGATGAAAACATATTGGATCAGATTGAAAAACAGGTTGCAAAACTCGTAGATGTCAGAAGCATCAAAGAGTTAAAGCCTGATGAGTCTGTATACAGAGAATTGATTATGCTCAAAGTCAAAGCAAATGCAGAACAGAGACAGAGCATCATTGCAGTAGCAGATATCTTTAGGGCAAAAATTGTAGATGTTGCAATGGATTCGCTTATCATTGAATTAACAGGTAATCAAGCAAAGATTGAAGCATTTATCAGTTTGTTAAATGGTTATCAGATATTAGAACTTGCAAGAACCGGAATTGCCGGACTTTCAAGAGGTAGTGAAGGAGTCGTGGATTTTGACTAGTCCATGTACAATATTATTCAGTTAGCTAGAGGCAAAGCCTTTCAGTTATAAATCTGTTATATGGTGGCAGATTCAATTATATCATTATTCATAGGAGGAATATAAAATGGCAAAGATTTATTATCAAGAAGATTGTAATCTTTCATTATTAGAAGGAAAGACAATCGCTGTCATTGGATATGGCAGTCAGGGACATGCACACGCATTAAACGCAAAGGAATCAGGCTGCAACGTCATTATCGGTCTTTATGAAGGAAGCAAGTCATGGGACAAGGCAGTTGCACAGGGATTTGAAGTATATACAGCAGCAGAGGCTGCTAAGAAAGCAGATATCATCATGATCTTAATAAATGATGAGAAGCAGGCAGCAATGTACAAAAAAGACATCGCTCCCAACTTGGAAGCAGGCAACATGTTAATGTTTGCACACGGCTTCGCTATTCATTTCAATCAAATTATTCCCCCTAAGGATGTAGACGTAACAATGATCGCACCCAAAGGACCCGGACATACAGTACGTTCAGAATACCAAGCAGGCAAAGGCGTACCTTGTCTTGTAGCGGTACAGCAAGATGCAACCGGCAAAGCCCTTGACAAAGCATTGGCATACGGTCTTGCAATCGGCGGAGCAAGAGCAGGCGTCCTTGAAACAACCTTCAGAACAGAAACAGAGACAGACCTCTTCGGCGAGCAAGCAGTACTTTGCGGTGGTGTATGCGCCCTGATGCAGGCAGGTTTTGAAACATTAGTAGAAGCAGGATACGACGAAAGAAACGCATACTTCGAGTGCATCCACGAAATGAAGTTAATTGTAGACCTCATCTACCAGTCAGGCTTCGAAGGCATGAGATACTCCATCTCCAACACAGCAGAATACGGCGATTACATCACAGGCCCGAAGATTATCACAGACGAAACAAAGAAAACAATGAAGAAGATCCTAGCCGACATCCAAAGCGGAACCTTCGCAAAAGACTTCCTCTTAGACATGTCAGAAGCCGGCGGCCAAGCCCACTTCAAAGCCATGAAGAAGATAGCCGCAGAACACCCTTCAGAAGCAGTAGGTAAAGAGATTAGAAAGTTATACAGCTGGAACAATGAAGAGGATAAATTTATCAACAACTAATCCGATAGTGGAAGAGAGTGCATAAATAAAAGAAGACAGTTCGTTCATGCTCGCATGAAAAGAACCGTCTTTTTTTATTTATATAGTCGCCCGTAAGGGCGACAACAGAAAAGGTGGGCCCTCCCCACCTTTTCTGTTGTACACTCTTCCAACTGCCCTTCATCCCTACCATATTTCGACCAAAATAAAATCAAATCCATAATGACAACTTCATCACAAATATGATAAAATACAATCAAGAAAATCCAAAAAACTTCAACCTTTTTGAAAGGATACAAAAGATGAAAAATCACACAAGAAAGTTCTCAATCATTATTATCCTCACTGCTATATTCGTAATATTTGCACCAATTACAGCGAAAGCCGCCACCCCAGAAGAACAAGCCTTACTATTACAACAACAGTACCAACAAGTTATGTTTGCCCAGGCTCAATACCAGCAAGCCCTCCAAATCCAACTCCAGCAAGCCCAGCTTCTCCAGGCACAAGCACTCCAAGCCCAAACACTACAAACGCAAGCCTTACAAGTTGCCCAATTACAGGCACAACAAATCGCCCAATACCAGATGGCCCTAAATGCACAGGCATACAATCAAGCCAATGCAATTATACAATACAACACATTAAAGACAGCCCAAGAAATACAACTAGACAATTTCTATTCCATAGCACATGCAACAGGAAACAATTACATATTCGGATATACCGAAGAATATCGCGCCGAACAACAACGCGCAACAGAAGCATACCTCAACTATTGGGGCTTAAAATAAACCCCACAAAACGTCTAAACTCCAACCGCCATTTATGTAATAACATACAAACATCACCCCTAAAAGTTTGTACACTATTTCATTCTAAATCACATTGATTTCACCTCTTAATTCTTGTATGATAAGAACATACGAATTGAGAGATGCCTTTTGAAAACAAATTCAAAAAGGAGAAAAAATGACAGACACCGAATTATTATTAGCAATATCCGATATTTTCGAGAAAAAGTTGGATACGTCACTTAAACCGATATACAACAGGCTAGACCGTATTGAAGAACGGCTAGATCGTATTGAGATACGCCTTGACAGCTTAGAGGGACGTGTGACTAATCTTGAGCATGAACATGCTGCTTTTGACAACAGACTAAAGCGTATTGAGATAGATTTGCTCGAGAACAACGTCATACCGAGACTTAGCACAATGGAAGCATGTTATCTTGGCACATATTGTCGTTATCAAGATTCTTTTGAATTGATTGAGAATGTTTATGAAGACAATAAGTTGATCAAATCAATTGTTGCCGAGCATAGCGAAAGACTGCAAGCACTGGAATCAGTCTGACAGAAATGCAACAAACCGACTTACAGCATTTGACGACACATTCGATTTTGCGTAAGCAAACCCAATAGAACGAGACGGAATAGAGGTTTTGAGTGGAATCTGCACCAAAGCCTCTGTTTTTATATCCTCCAACACAAAGTCCTTAATCACACAAGCAACACCAAGCCCAATCCTGGCAAAATCAATCAACAAATCCATAGAAGTCACCTCAATGACCTGTTCGGGTTCAAAATGATGCTCCAAGAAGTAATCATCGATATACTGACGCGTCATATTTTCCTTATCCAGTAGCATTAACGTTGCATTCCTAAGAACAGAAGGATGATCCGCCTTTGTTTCACGCAGTTTCAAGTGCTCCAGATAACTCTTACTAGCCACAAAAATATCCTCAATCTCACCAATCTCATGAAATTCAGTATTCTTCACCAATTCACGGACACCCTTAGGTTTTCCGATTAGTCCAATATCAATTTTCCCAGCCTCCAATAGTTTCAGCGTCTGATACGTAGATTGACAATCAATTGAAATCTTAACATGAGGATTTTGCGCAATAAAATCCTTCAAATACGGAAGCAGCACATACTTACACAAAGTTGTACTAACCCCAATATGAAGATGCCCACCACCAAGCTCCGTTGTCTGCCTGATCAATTCTTCCCCGTCATGAATAGATTCAAACGCAATCTTAACCTTATCATAGAGTAACAGCCCCTCATGCGTCAGGCTGACCCCCTTAGGGCTTCTGACAAATAAGGTAGTATTCAAATTTTGTTCCAGCTTAGATATCGCCTTACTGACAGCCGGCTGACTGATATATAACGACTTGGCAGCACTTGAAATATTACCGATACTAGCCGTTGCATAAAATATTTTATAGAGAGAAAGATTATTTTCCATGATGATGTCCTCCAATTCGACAAACAATACAATCCTAATATCACTATATTAGCATAACAACCGGTTATAGTAAACATGAAAAAACGGTATTATATTTATATCTACCAATATGCTAAACTAAAAGTTATAATAAACCATGAAACAGATAGGAGGAACACAAATGGGAATGACAATGACGCAGAAGATATTAGCTGCACACGCAGGTCTTGAGCAAGTAACCGCAGGACAATTAATAGAGGCAGAATTAGACCTTGTACTTGGCAACGATATTACAACACCGGTTGCCATACGTGAAATGGACAAAATGAATGAACGAAAGGTATTTAATCAGGATAAAATTGCTCTGGTTATGGATCACTTTATTCCTAATAAAGATATCAAATCAGCTGAAAACTGCAAATGTGTTCGTGATTTTGCATGCAAGCATGAGATAACGAATTACTTCGATGTCGGACAGATGGGAATTGAACATGCCTTATTACCTGAAAAAGGATTGACGGTTGCAGGTGATGCTATTATCGGTGCAGATTCACACACTTGTACCTATGGGGCACTCGGAGCATTTTCCACAGGAGTTGGCAGTACGGATATGGCGGCAGGCATGGCAACAGGCAAGGCATGGTTTAAGGTACCGTCTGCAATCAAGTTTAATATTATCGGAAAGAAAAGCAAATGGATCAGCGGAAAAGATGTTATCTTACATATTATCGGAATGATTGGCGTAGACGGTGCGTTGTATAAATCCATGGAATTTACAGGTGAGGGCATCAGTGAATTAACGATGGATGACAGATTTACCATTGCCAATATGGCAATTGAAGCAGGTGGCAAAAACGGAATATTCCCTGTTGATGATTTGGCAATTGCATATATGAAAGAGCACAGCAAACGTCCGTATAAAGTGTATGAAGCAGACGAAGATGCAGAATATGACTACGAATATACCATTGATTTGAGTATCTTAAGACCGACCATTGCATTTCCGCATTTACCGGAGAATACAAAGACCATTGACGAAATCATTGATCCCATCAAAATAGACCAGTCTGTTATCGGTTCCTGTACCAACGGACGTATTGATGACCTTCGCATTGCTGCTGAAATATTGAAAGGTCGCAAGGTTGCAAAAAATGTACGTTGCATTATCATTCCGGCAACACAGGCAATCTATTTACAGGCAATGGAGGAAGGTTTATTAAAGACCTTCATCGAAGCAGGCGCGATTGTGTCAACACCAACCTGTGGACCGTGTCTTGGCGGTTATATGGGCATACTGGCGGCAGGAGAAAGATGTATCTCCACAACAAATCGTAACTTTGTCGGCCGTATGGGACACGTAGACTCAGAAGTATATCTTGCAAGCCCCGCGATTGCGGCAGCAAGTGCAATTACCGGACAGATTTCATGTCCATGTGAATTGGAGGGTTAATCATATGAATGCAAAAGGAAGCGTTTTCAAATATCAGGACAATGTAGATACAGATGTTATTATTCCGGCAAGATATCTTGCCATTCAGGATGCAAAAGAACTTGCAGAACATTGCATGGAAGATATTGATAAGGATTTTGTGAAAAATGTAAAAGTCGGCGACATTATGGTTGCAGGCAAGAACTTTGGCTGTGGCTCTTCCAGAGAACATGCACCGCTCGTCATCAAAGTGGCAGGCGTCAGCTGCGTCATTGCAGAAACATTTGCCAGAATTTTTTATCGCAATGCAATCAACATCGGGTTGCCTATTATTGAATGTGCAGAAGCAGCACAGGGCATTGATGCAGGCGATGAAGTAGAGGTTGATTTTGACAGCGGAATGATTTATGACCGCACAAAAGGTACGCAATATAAAGGTCAGCCTTTTCCGGAATTCATGCAAAAGATTATTAAAGCTGAGGGATTAATTAATTATATTAATACAAAATAAGGACATCACATAATGGTGAAAAAATGGGACGTGGTGTTATTAATCAGTGTGATTGTATGTGCTTTGCTTTGGATACTATATTCAAGGCTTATAAGCATTGACGGGGCTTATGTAACGGTTTCGGTTGACGGAACCGAAGTGGCGCGTTATGATTTGAACAAGGACTTAACTGTCGTTATTGACGGAATAAATGGTGGCAGTAATCAACTCGTCATTCATGACGGCACAGCAGATATTACAGAGGCATCCTGTCCTGATAAACTTTGTGTACATCAGGCATCCATTAAAAAGACAGGAGAAACAATGGTGTGTCTGCCGAACCGGGTTGTGGTGAAAGTAGTTGACGGAGAACAGGGTGATTTGGATGCAATTTCACAATAGACAAAGCAATCCTAAAATAGCATATCTTGGAGTGCTTGCAGCGTTAGCAATTCTCTTTGGGTATATTGAAACACTCATTCCATTTTACTTTGGAATTCCGGGTATGAAACTGGGACTTGCCAATATTATGACAGTCATTGCACTATACCTGTTTGGTAGTAAAGAGGCTTTTGCAATATCCGTTGTCAGAATTTTAGTTGTCGGCTTTCTGTTTGGCAATCCATATAGTATTATTTACAGTCTTGCAGGCGGAGTGTTGAGTTTGTTGGCAATGATTGCAATAAAGCATTTGAAATGTTTTAGTATTGTTGGGGTAAGCATAGCAGGCGGTGTCATGCATAACATCGGACAATTATTGATAGCAATGCTTGTAGTGGAAGAACTTGGACTGACATTTTATGCGCCGTTTCTGATCATAGCAGGTGCAGTGACCGGATTGCTGATTGGACTGGTTGCACAAATAATGAATAACAGACTAAAAGGGGTAATCACATGATTGGTTATTTAAAAGGGGAAGTTGCTGGGATTTATGAAGAGCAGATTGTGTTGGAAGTCGGCGGCATCGGATACAATGTTAAGATGTCTGCCAGCACACTTGACTGCCTGCATGGGATTGGTGAAGAGGTAAAGATATATACATACCTTTCTGTGCGGGAAGATGCCATGCAGTTATATGGATTTCTGACAAAAGATGATTTGGATTTCTTCAAACTGTTAATCCAGGTAAACGGAATTGGTCCAAAGGGCGCGTTAGCCATTTTGTCGGTTATGACAACGGATGATTTGCGGTTTGCCATTTTGGCAGCCGATTCAAAGACTATTTCAAAGGCACCCGGCATCGGAGCCAAGACAGCACAACGTCTGATTATCGATTTGAAAGATAAGGTGTCTTTAGAGGATGCCTTTGAGGAGCGGCTTGCACATACAAAAGCAAAGGGAGAGCAGGAATCACCTGAGATGAGTGCTCGTAATGAAGCAGTTGAGGCTTTGGCTGCATTGGGATACTCGGCTACAGATGCATTGCGTGCCGTGAAACAGGTTGAATTTTCTGAGGGTATGGATGTAGAGGATATACTAAAATTGGCATTGAAGAAGATTTCACGTTGAGGGGTGCAGCATGAGAACAATTGAAACAACAATTACAGAGGAAGACATTAAGATAGAAGGCAGTCTGCGCCCACAACATTTGAGTGATTATATCGGGCAGGAGAAGTTAAAAGAAAATCTCAAGATTTATATTGATGCTGCAAAACAGCGCGCAGATTCATTGGATCACGTTCTGTTCTACGGACCACCTGGACTTGGCAAGACAACACTTGCAGGCATCATTGCCAATGAAATGGGTGTAAATATTAAGACAACTTCAGGCCCTGCAATTGAAAAACCGGGCGAAATGGCAGCCATTCTCAATAATCTCCAAGAAGGTGATGTTCTGTTTGTGGATGAAATCCATCGACTGAATCGACAGGTGGAAGAAGTTCTGTATCCGGCCATGGAAGACTATGCCATTGATATTATGATTGGAAAGGGTGCTTCCGCACGTTCTATCAGACTAGACCTTCCGAAATTCACACTCATCGGAGCAACGACAAGAGCAGGTTTACTGACCGCACCGTTACGAGATCGTTTTGGTGTCATGCATCGGTTAGAATTTTATACAAATGAAGAGTTACGTACCATTATTCAACATTCCGCAAAGGTGTTGAATGTTGAAATTGATGAAAAAGGTGCCATGGAACTTGCCAGAAGAAGCCGAGGGACGCCGAGACTTGCCAATCGCTTTTTAAAGCGCGTCAGAGACTTTGCACAGGTTCGTTTTGACGGAGTGATTACCTATGATGTGGCAATGACTGCACTTGATATGATGGAAGTCGATAAAATGGGTCTGGACAATTTAGATCGTAACATTCTGATGACGATGATTCACAAGTTCTCAGGTGGTCCTGTTGGGCTTGATACACTTGCTGCTGCAATCGGTGAAGATGCAGGAACCATAGAAGATGTTTATGAACCCTATTTGATCAAAAATGGTTTTATCAACAGAACCCCACGTGGACGTGTTGTTACACAGCATGCATATAAACATTTCGGACTTGAGTTTCCGGAACAAAATAATTAGGGGTTGTTTTATTTCTGTTTTTTGATATAATTTATCTTGTGGGAAAAGTTTCGTTTAATGAATGGAGTTGAGGTGGGGCATGTCTTCCAAGATTGATACTGAAGTTCTGATAGGCGGCAAGGTATTTACATTAAGCGGATACGAGAGCGAAGAGTACCTGCAGAAGGTTGCGACCTATATCAATAATAAGACAGCGGAATACAATAAAATTGATTCCTTCCGTCGTCAACCGTTGGATACACAAAGTGTTTTGCTACAGCTCAATATGGCAGACGACTATTTTAAAGCGAAAAAACAAATTAATGCATTGGAAGAAGAATTAGATTTAAAAGATAAAGAACTCTATGATTTAAAACATGAGTTGATATCGACACAGATTAAACTTGAGAATGCAGAGAAGACCAGTAAAGGTGCCAGAGATGAAATGAACGATCTGCAGAAGCGGATTGTGAAACTGGAAACCGAACTGGATGATAAGAAATAGAACTAGAATTAAATGGGTTTTACGGTTTACATTCGTAGACCTTATGAAAAAGTAGGTTGTATTGGGAGGGGCTGTCGAAAGACAGCCTTTTCCACAATCAGGGGAAGTATATGAAAGCAAATCAAATAGAACTTTTGTCACCTGCAGGCAGTTATGAGAGTTTCATGGCAGCAATCAATGCAGGTGCAGATGCCGTCTATGTAGGGGGAAATAAATACAGTGCAAGAGCGTATGCCAAGAACTTTTCTGAAGAAGAGTTGTTGGCTGCAATTGATTATGCGCATTTATTTGGTAAAAAGGTCTATCTGACAATCAATACTTTACTCAAAAATGAAGAGCTTTCCGAGCTTTCGGCTTATTTAAATCCCTATTATGAGGCAGGTCTTGATGCGGTTATTGTTCAGGATTTAGGAGCAATCACGTATCTCAGAAAGCATTATCCGTTACTTTTAGTACACGCCAGCACACAAATGACGATTACAGGCATAGAAGGTGTCCGTCTATTGGAAGAGATGGGTGTCAAACGAGTGGTACTTGCCAGAGAACTTTCATTATCTGAAATTCAATATATTACAGAAAATAATGCAACAGAGATAGAATGTTTCATTCACGGGGCTTTATGTTACTGTTACTCCGGAAAATGTCTTTTTTCCAGTCTGATTGGAGGTCGCAGCGGTAATCGAGGAAGATGTGCGCAGCCTTGCAGACTCCCTTATGATGTCATCAATCAAAACGGTACAAGTACAAGCAATGAACACGAAAAGTTTCTACTCAGTCCCAAAGATATCTGTACGATAGAATTGATACCACAGTTGATTGAAGCAGGAATTACGTCCTTTAAGATTGAGGGGCGTATGAAGCGTGCAGAGTATGTTGCCGGTGTGACGCGTATTTACAGGAAATATATTGACCAATATCTCAATCATCCAAATGAAAAGTATCAGGTTGAACAAACAGATTATGATGAATTGATACAACTCTATACAAGAAGCGGAAGCAGCAAAGGATACTACGTACAGAAGAATGGACGGGATATGATTACGCTTTCAAAACCGAATTACGAAATGGGTGATGAAGCGCGATTCAAGGAACTCTATGAGCAGTACGTGAATAAAACCGAAAAGATATCTGTAAAAGCTACTATCACATTACGTGTCAATCAAAAGGCACACCTTGCGATTACTTGCATGGCGGGAGCATCAAATCAGATGCAGGCAGAACGATATGGCGCAGTTGTTGAGGCATCACAAAACAGACCTCTGGATGCAGAAAGTATCAAAAAGCAGATTCGCAAATCTGGGAACACACCGTTTACAGTTGATGATATTGCCATTGAAATGGATGAACAGATTTTCATGCCGGTAAAAGCTTTAAATGATTTGCGGCGTGAAGTACTGGAACTGTTAATGACGCAATTGTTGTCAGAGCATCGACGTAAGCATATTGAACCGATTGAGGTTACAATGAATCGGGTAGGGACATCTGAGTCTGTATCTACGCATGAATTCTATTTAACAGCCTCAGTTGAAACAAAAGAAGTGTTTCAATCGTTAGTTTCTATAGAGGCGGTCAAAGATATCTATGTAGCTTTTCAGGATCGGGAAAGTATTCTTGATGCATTAAAAATAGGAGAGCAGTATCAAAAGAATATTTATCTTTCGCTTCCGTTAATATGTCGTGCACATACCATGATTCATTTGAAGCAATATAAGGAATTACTGACATTGCCGGGACTAAAAGGCATACTAGTACACAATTATGAGTCTTTACAGTGGCTGAAAGAGCAGGATTACCAAGGGCGAATTGTTTCGGATTTTGATTTGTATACATTTAATCATGTTGCTGTTAAAAAAATGAATACTTTAGGGTGCAATAAATTCACAGCTTCGGTTGAATTGAATGAAAAAGAGCTCTGGGGAATGGACAGAAGTCATATGGAAGTTGTTATGTACGGCTACCTTCCTATGATGATATCTGCACAGTGTATTCAGAATACAACGATCGGTTGCAATCCGCAAAGTGGGGCACAACTCATACTGCGTGACCGATATGGTAAGCATCTGCAGATGCAAAAGAACTGCGCGGAATGTTATAATGTGATTTATAACAGCGTTCCATTGTCGCTGCACAATGAATTACCGAAACTCATGAAGATGGGATTTGAAAGTTACAGACTTCGTTTCACCAAAGAAACACCGGAGCAGGCAGAAACAATTGTGAAATGCTTTCAAGACAGGCTTATATCTGATGAGAAAGTAACGAACGATTTCTTAGCAGAACAAGAGTATACAAAAGGACACTTTTCAAGAGGTGTGGAGTAAGTAATGGCTAATATCATTATGGAATTTTCTAAATATGTACTGATTATCTTCATGGCATTCTATACGCTGGAATGCTTTGTTGTATTTCGTCATGCAACAGAAGAGGCGCGAAACGGAATTTATATCAGACAAAATATTTTGATGTTCCTGATTCATTTTATTTCATTTGTGGTATTGTGTCTGGAAACGAAAAATTCAATGTTGATTTTAATGTATGCAGTTCAGCAGTTATCGCTATTTGCAACGATTGCCATTTATCGTGTGGTTTATCCACGCGCCAATCGATTGATTGTCAATAATATGTGCATGCTTTTAACCATCAGTTTTATTATTCTGACAAGATTATCACTTGACCGTTCTATGAAACAGTTTTCGATTGTTGCCATTTCCATTATTTTTACGATGGTTGTGCCACAGTTGATGAAGAAGATTAAGGTAATTAGTCTGTTCCCATGGATTTATGGTGCCATTGGTTTGTGTGCATTGTCTGTGGTTATGGTGCTTGGCAAGGTTACAAACGGGTCTAAGTTATCCTATAGTATCGGTGGTTTTACTTTTCAACCTTCTGAATTTGTGAAAATTCTATTTGTGCTTTCTGTTGCCGGATTATTAAGTAAGTCTACAGAATTAAAGCAGGTGATTTTTGTTACAATCATGGCGGGAGCGCATGTAATTGTTCTTGTATTGTCAAAAGATTTAGGAAGCGCATTGATTTATTTTGTAGTTTATGTGCTGATGCTTTATATTGCTTCAAAGAAATGGATTTATCTGCTTGCCGGGGTGGTGAGTGCAGTGGCAGCATCTATCGTTGGATTTAAGCTGTTTCCGCATGTGCGTGTGCGTGTTCAGGCATGGAAAGATCCGTGGAGCACCATTGAAGCGGCAGGGTATCAGATTACGCAGTCATTATTTGCAATCGGTACCGGAGGTTTCTTTGGAATGGGACTTGAACAGGGGGCACCAAATAAAATTCCGGTTGTAGAGTCGGACTTCATTTTTTCAGCAATTTCTGAGGAAATGGGCGGTATTTTTGCGGCCTGCCTGATTTTAGTGTGTGTCAGCTGCTTTATTATGTTTATGAATATTTCGATGCGTCTGCATGACAAATTCTATAAATTGATTGCAGTTGGATTGGGAATTGAATACGGATTTCAGGTATTTCTGACCATTGGCGGTGTTATCAAATTCATACCGTTGACAGGTGTTACACTTCCACTGGTAAGTTACGGTGGAACATCTGTATTGACCACCTTGATTATGTTTGCAATCATTCAGGGACTATATATTATCGAGAATGATGATTCCAAAGAAAAAGCAAAAGAGAAGACAATAGAGAAAAAGAAAGAAAATAAAGAAAGCAGAAAAGAGGGCAGACGAGAAATTGCAAATGCTACTTATCTGTTTGTTGGACTTTTTATGATTATGCTTGGATATTTCATGTATTATGTTGGCGTAAAAGCACCAAGTCAAATGAATAGTTCCTATAATTCGCGACAGGAACTGATGGCTCAGAAGGTAGTACGCGGAAAGATTTATTCCAGAGATCGAGAAGTTCTTGCTGAAACCATTGTAAATGCAGATGGAACAGAAACGAGGAACTATCCTTACGGAAGTGTGTTTGCACAGACGGTCGGCTTTTCAACAAACGGGAAAACAGGTATTGAGTCACTTGCAAACTTTAGTCTGTTGACCTCCAATGCATATGTGGGAGAACGTATTCAAAATACAATTGCCGAAAAGAAAAATATTGGTGATAATGTCATAACGACTTTAGATGTCAATCTACAGAAAACAGCCAGTGAAGCGCTGGGTATCTATAAGGGTGCCATTATTGCAATGGATCCGGCAACCGGTCAAATTCTGGCAATGGTATCGAAACCTGATTTTGATCCAAACCAGGTGGTTCAGAATTGGAATGTCATAAACGAAGACCAGGAAGCAGGACCACTGTTAAACAGAGCAACACAGGGCTTGTATCCCGGTGGCTCCACCTTTAAAATTGTAACGTTGTTAGAATACTTACGAGAGCATCCGACAGACTATGAGGAATATTCGTTTGATTGCTCCGGTAAGTTCAGCATAGAAGACCAGACCATTAATTGTTATCACGGAATTAGCCATGGGCAAGAGAATTTGTTGATGTCTTTTGCAAAATCATGTAATTCTTCGTTTGCCAATATCAGTACCGGATTGAACAAGAAGTCATTTCAAAAGACATGCGAAGAACTTTTATTCAATCAAGAACTTCCGGTTTCGTTTCATTATAAAGAAAGTTATGTTCCAATCAATGCTGCATCACCGTTAGGTGAAGTGATGCAAACAGCAATCGGACAGGGAAAGACGCAGATTACACCATTGCATATGGCAATGATTACTGCGACAATTGCCAATGACGGTCTTTTGATGGAACCTTATCTCATTGAGCAGATTGAAAACTACAATCAAAATATTGTTGAGTCATATGAACCAAAAGAATATGGCAGATTGATGACAGAAACCGAAGCTGTGCTGATGAATACATTTATGGAGGAAGTTGTGCAATCAGGTACGGCAACCAAATTGAAAGGATTACCTTATACTGCGGCAGGAAAGACAGGTTCTGCGGAATATTCCAGTGATAAAAGCGAAAGTCATGCATGGTTTACAGGCTATGCAACAATGAATGACAGACGTATTGTTGTCACGGTTATTGTGGAAGGCGCAGGCTCAGGTGGTGATTATGCTGCGCCAATGGCAAAACGAGTATTTGATGCTTATTTTGCGGAGTAGATTGTTTGTTGGTTGTACCAAAGTTTTGATTGTGATATAATCTTATCAAGTCTTAGGACCCACCATGAACAGGAGGGATTGCAATGATTGAAGCAACGAGCTGTGGCGGTGTGGTGATATTTCGCGGTAAGATACTGGTTCTTTATAAGAATTTTCACAATCGATATGAAGGCTGGGTGTTACCGAAAGGAACGGTAGAGGCAGGAGAAGAGTATAAAGATACAGCTGTCAGAGAAGTCCTTGAAGAAACAGGAGCCAATGCATCAATTATCAAGTATGTTGGGAAGAGTCAGTATACATTTACTGTACCGGAGGATGTTGTAGCAAAGGACGTACATTGGTATTTGATGATGGCTGATAATTATTACAGCAAACCACAACGTGAAGAGTATTTTGTTGACTCGGGGTATTACAAGTATCATGAAGCATATCATTTACTGAAATTTGCGAATGAGAAGCAGATATTGGAGAAAGCGTACAATGAATATCTCAGTTTGAAAAAGAGTAATCTTTGGGGAAACAAAAAATATTTCTAAAAAAAGAAGCCGTTTGGCTTCTTTTTTGAAATAGTATGATATTAAATCAATGCTTCAATGGTGATACTTCTGTTTTGTGAAAGATCCACATAATCATTATTATCGCAATGCACCATTGGTCTGGACAATGACTGCTTATTGATAAATACAACAACACCTTCTCTGCCGTCGCTTAAGCGAACTTGTTTATTCATATATTCTTCAACCATACGCTCTAAGAAAGTCATGATATATCCTGCATCGTATTTCTGCAGGCTTTCACTTTCAATAATGCCGATGACAGTAAAAGGACAGAGCGGCTTGCGATAAGAACGATAGGCGGTCATTGCTTCATATACGTCGAGAATCGCGATGATTTTAGCATACGGATCAATTGCTGTTAATTCCAAATGTTGTGGATAGCCACTGCCGTCACAACGTTCGTGATGCATTAAAGTTGCATTTTTGATATGTTCATCAATATCCAGATTCTTAATAATATGATAACCGTGAAAAGCATGCGTCTTTACAAGATCAAATTCAAGGTCATTTAATTTGCCCGGTTTCCAAATGATATCATTTGGTAATAAGAACTTTCCAATGTCATAATAAAAGCCACAGAGGACAAGCGTATTAAGTTGCTCTTCGGATAGATTAGCCCAATGTGCAAAAGTCTTACATAACAGAGCAACGTTCAAACAATGCGCATAAGTCATGTCACTTTCTGAATGCTGCAATACATAGAGCATATCAATGATGGTTGATTTATCCCGTTCAAATGGTTTAGTAATATTCTCAACTAGCTCCAGAAGATCTGAATGATTCATTGGAACCTTCTTAAAGATAAAGGAGTCAACAGCAACCTTCCATGCAGTTAGGTTGGTATTGTATATTTCTTCGAATTGACTGAACTTCTTGCTTACTTTCAATTTTTCAAAGTAAGTGGGAACATAATCTTCCGGCTCTTTGATGTTGACACTTGTAACAGAACGTGCCTGAATTTTCTTGATCATATGTATATCAAGTACGGTATCTTTCTTCAAAACCAGTTTTTCCTGATAATCATATACATCTTCCGCCAATTCCATATTCGGTTGTAATGCTAACGTAGCAATTCTCTCCATAATATAGTATCCTCCCACCATTTCAGTATAGAAACAATTGTAAATGTTGTCAACGCAATTTTTTGTAATTTCTGACTATTCTTATCAGGCAATTTATGCTAAACTGATAACAGATATTTTGTGCCATTCAGCAAAGGAAACATGATACATGATTATTTATAAATATCTTTATCTAAGCGAAACAACTAAGAAGAATGCAAAGAAAATCATACGCAAGTTAAAACAAAATGCCGGCATGGTCAGTACTTATGTGATTATGCTTGCTTCGAATGATAAAGATTTGTTTGATATTTGTCATAGTGCGGTGCTGATGCAGCCGTTTTATAAAAACAATCCGCCGTTTGTTGTAGGGCTTGCTACAGGAAAAGAGGAAGCAATGCTCATGGTAGAAGACATTGTACAGGACATCTTCAATCAGTCAGGCAGTTATGAGAATATGCGTCAGTTCATTCTGTCGAAGCAGAGCGAGGTGGGGTGAATATGCTTCATATTATATTAATGATATTAAAAATAATAGGAATTATCCTGCTTTCTGTTCTTTCCCTGATATTACTTGCAATACTCTTGGTTTTATTTGTTCCGGCAAGATACAAGATACGTGCAAGCTGGCACTCAAAAGCAGCAGCTAAGGTTAAAATGACATGGCTGCTTCATATCATCAGTGTCTCGATAGAATATACGGATGGTGAGTTGAAGAAGGCAATCAAGATATTCGGTTTTCGATATAAGAAGCGGGAGCGGGCAGACAAGCCACCTCGTAAGCGCAAGCCTTCGAAAAAGGAGCGCACGCAAGAAACATCGCCAGAATTCATGGCAGAACCGGTAACAGAACCTGTAATGGAACTACTTATGGATGAACAGCAAGTCGTGCCACAGTTACAGTCCGTAGTATCGGAGCAAGAAATAGCCCAACAGGAGATACCGGAATCTGACGCACCCAAACTGACAGAGTCAGAGCAACAGGAAGAGACAGAAGAGGAAGAATTCACCTTCATTCACAAACTAAAAATATTCTTCAAAATGTTGGTCGATAAACTTAGAAATATCCGCTACACATTATCGAAAATATATGGTAAAATAATTCATATAAAAGATAATATAACGTACTATATAGAATTTATGCAGGATGAACTAAATCAGAATGCAATGAAGTTATGTCTGGATCAGGTTCTGTCACTGATGAAGCATATAAAGCCCAGAAAATTCCGAGCGGATTTAATCATTGGTACGGATGATCCGGCAACAACAGGGACAATTCTGGCAATATTGGGCATTATATATCCGATATTTGAAGGTGACTTACATGTAACACCTGATTTTGAACACAGTATATTTGATTTGGAACTGTATGCAAGGGGCAGAATGAGAGCATCCGCAATGTTGCGGGTTGCGTGGAAGATATATTTTAATAAAGATTTTAAGAGAATGTTGAGCAACATAAAAAAGGAGGCAGTATAAAATGACTAACAGCAATATTAACAGTGTAGTTGAGACATTAATCAAGGGAATGGATGGATTTCTTTCTTCTAAAACAGTTGTCGGAGAAGCAACTAAAATTGACGATACAATTATTCTTCCGTTTGTAGATGTAACTTTTGGCGTAGGTGCCGGAGAGTTTGCAGGAGAGAAGAAGAGTAACGGAGGCGGTGGATTATCAGGAAAGATGTCACCCAGTGCCGTTTTGGTGATACAAAAAGGAAGTACAAGACTTGTCAACATTAAGAATCAGGACAGTATGACGAAGATTTTGGATATGGTTCCGGATTTAGTGAATAAGTTTGCAGCAAAAAAAGAGGATGTTACAGTTACAGATGATAAAGCGGTTGAGGTTGCTTTTGAAAAGTAATCGTATAAATGACTCAACTGATTTATGATAAAAATTCTAAAGAAAAACGCAGGGGTTATACCAAGGAGGAACTTATGGGGCAATTAAACGAAGGGTTGGTTTTTACCAACGACAAATGTCAAGGATGTAATCGTTGTATTTCAGTTTGTCCGGTGTTTTCAGCAAATCATGCGGTAAACGAGGCTGACGGCAGCAAAATTCAAGTGGCAGGTGATGCTTGTATTCACTGTGCAAACTGTATTAAAAGTTGTTCACATGATGCAAGAGCATTTATGGATGACACAGACAAATTCTTTGATGATTTAAGCAGTGGAACACCAATTAGTATACTGGTTGCACCGGCTTTCATCGCCAACTATCCACGAGAGTACAAACAAGTTTTGGGGTATTTGAAGAGTAAAGGTGTTAAGCGAATTATCAGTATCAGTTTTGGCGCGGATATTACAACATGGGCTTATTTAAACTATATTACAGCCAACAACTTTATCGGCGGAATCTCACAGCCATGTCCGGCAATTGTAGATTATATTGAAAAATATGTTCCGGATTTGGTACCGAAATTGGTTCCGATACACAGTCCGATGATGTGTGGTGCGATTTATGCCAAAAAATATATGAATATCACAGACCGCCTTGCATTTATCAGCCCATGTATTGCTAAGAAATCCGAGATTACAAGACCACAGAATAATGGATATATTACATATAATGTGACCTTTGATAAATTGATGGATAAATTAAAAGGCGTTTCAATGTCAGGTTTTGATGCAACGGACGAAATGGAATATGGACTTGGTTCCGTATATCCGATGCCCGGTGGATTAAAAGAAAACGTAGAGCATTTTGTAGGAAAAGATTTGTTTGTAAGACAAATCGAGAGCCCGGATCATGCATACAAATTCATGGATGCCTACGCAGAACGTGTCAGAAGTGGCAAGAAACTTCCGTTTATGGTAGATGCCCTTAATTGTACAAAGGGTTGTCTCTATGGAACCGCTACAGATCATTCCAGAGAAGACGATGAGGATATTCTGTTAGAAGTTCACAATCAAAGAATTGCAGAAAATTGCAATAAAAAGAAAACAGCATGGGATAAGAGTTTGACCTATGCAGAGCGTCTTGCAAAGTTAAACGAACAATTCAAGGATTTGAAGTTAGACGACTTTAAGTGTCAGTATAATACAAATGCGGCCATTCCTGTAGCGGCTGTATCCTCTGCCAAGTTAGACGAAGTATTTACTTCCATGCAGAAGAACAGCACAGCTTCACGTGCAATTAACTGTGGTGCGTGTGGTTATGATTCCTGTAATGAGATGGCTAAGGCAATTGCATCAGGATTGAATTACAAAGAAAATTGTATTCATTATATTAAGGATACTTTGGAACAGGAAAAAGAACTGATTGACCAGTTGACACGTGAAACAAAAGAACGTCACGAACAACAGGTAGAAATGTTCAAACAAATTTCCGAAGAAGTGGAACAAATCAGAATCTCTATGAGTGAAGTGTCCAGTGGTAATCAGGCATCAGCTGAAGAAACAACGGCAATGGCGCAGGCAATTAATGATTTGTCTCAGTATGGAGATACTTTGAAGGAATCTTTGCAACAGGTTGAAGAATCTGTTATGGGATATAATGAAGTTAATGATTCCATTATCAAGATATCAAACCAGACAAGTATGCTTGCATTGAATGCCGGTATTGAGGCAGCAAGAAGCGGAGAAGCAGGACGAGGATTTACCGTTATCGCTAATCGTGTCAGAGATTTGTCGGAACAGACCAAGAATGCCGTTAATTACGGAAAACAGCAAAGTGATTTATTGGTACCTGCCATTCGAGCTTTGACAGAAGAAACACAGGGATTCTTGATGAATGTCAATGAGTTGAATGAAAAGACAGCAACACTTGCGGCAAGTTCAGAAGAAATATCAGCACAGTCTTCTGTGGTAGAAGATGTAATTGAACGCATAGCAACACAAATGAATAATGTTTTGAGCGATTAATTATTTTATTTATTCAATAATCAACACTCCCTTGCATATAATATTATGGGCATACCATATGCAAGGGAGTGTTTGATTTATGCATAGAAGGCGTACATTAGGTTATTCTCTGTTTTTGATAGCAGTCGGGATGATGATTATGATGTTCATTCCCAATGCTTTTATCGGAATTATCATTGTGATATTGTTGTTGATATTAGGCTATAATCTATACTGTTGGTGAGGATTTGTTACATTTTTCTTATTTTCGTGCAATATGACGAAAAATAAAGGTTGAAAAATGTCGCATTTCCCAATATAATGATACTATATGATGTGGTTTTGCTTCTACAATGCTCAACAATTGGTATCATATGTGGGGAGAGATCATCATGCAAAGTATTGAGAATGCTTCTGCAGAGCAACTGGCACAGATTAAGCTCTGGCTGTTTCAGGAGAATATCAGAATAGAAAATGAGAAGGAAGAACTGCTAAAGAAGCAGAAGGAATTCAATCAGGAAAAAGCGATTGTCTTGAGACAGATTAAGGAACAGGAGAATCGTTATCAACTGGAGGAAAAGCAGCTTTCATTAGAAAAGTCGTTATTCAAACAAAAGTGGGAAATCCTTGAGAATGCCTATCGGGATTTACATGAAGAACAACAAAAGTTTGAATTAGAGAAACAACAGATTATCGGCAATCATAAGAGAGAACAGTCACAATATATCGGAGCGCAGGCGGCAAAAGCCGGATTGTTCTTTAGGGGTGTTGATAATTCTCTTGCACTGAAGAAGCGTTATAAAGACTTAATCAAGATATTTCATCCCGACAATGTGGCAGGAGATAACGATACCGTTCAATTAATTAACCGTGAATATTCAAATCTGAGAGATGTCTATCAGACATAAGAATGAATACAATAAAAAAGCCTTCCGTCAGGAAGGCTTTTTTGTTGTATTTCTTTTTATGTCTGGTATACATCTCTCAGATTTGAATACTCACGATTAATTAACTGAACGGTATCGTTATCTCCCGCCACATTGTCGGGATGAAATATCTTGATTAAGTCTTTATATCGTTTCTTCAGTGCAAGAGAATTGTCAACGCCTCTGAAGAACAACCCAGCCTTAGCTGCCTGTGCTCCAATGTATTGCGATTGTCCTCTTTTGTTCTCACCGATAATCTGTTGTTTCTCTAATTCAAACTGCTTTTGTTCCTCGTGCAAATCCCGATAGGCATTCTCAAGGATTTCCCACTTTTGTTTGAATAACGACTTTTCTAATGAAAGCTGCTTTTCCTCCAGTTGATAACGATTCTCCTGTTCCTTAATCTGTCTCAAGAC
>DATESB010000003.1:0-4115 GCA_035271065.1 Lachnospiraceae bacterium
GTAATGAAATGTCTCTTCCAATGTTGAAGAAGTTACATCCGCAAGATGTATCCGAATATAACGTTCCACCTCATAAAGTGTTGCTTTTTCTTTGCCTTCCTGTGTATCTGAATTTAAAATGGGGCGATAGTTCACGCATAAATGACGCAATAAGCGAATCAGTAAACCTTTACGGACTTCATTTGTCCCTAGTTCGTTCCCAATCATTTCTTCAAATAATTGTTCTAAAATACGCAATGACTGATCTCTTCCGTCGTTCATTTCCTTCAACTGCAAAAAACTCTGTTCACGCTTCTGGCGATTTATGGCATGGAAAAGAAAGCGTTGCAACTCATCCTTTTCATCATAACAGTGCAACAACTCATCTAAATAATCCGAACTTATCATAAGGAACATAACAGAAGCATCCACCGGAATCAGGTAATCCGAATGTTCACAGTTTTGATCCGTAATGACAAATTCACCCTTCTTGAAAAAATGATGCTCTCCCAGGAGAATCTGTTCAAAGCTTCCTTCAATCACATAAAAGATTTCAATAAACTCATGCTTGTGTAGCACTCCCGTAAAGGGAAGCTCATGTTTATAGCAAAATCGTTCTTCTCCATAATAGGCTGATTCCACACCATCTTTTCGATAGATGGACAACATCATTCGAAACTGATTATTCAGCGTTCGGTTCTGAGCAATATATGGATATTGTTTTTCCAAAAGTTCCGTACTACTTTTCTCAGCTTTAGAAAAGTCTATTGTGATTGAGTCTTTTCGATAATCATTCACTCGTTTATCAATCGATATATAATTTTTCATATCCGTGCAAACCGTCCTTCCAACTGAATTATAAAGCCAAAAAACGTTCTTGTCATCAGCTGCTTTTTTTGGTATTTTAATATTAAAAGAAACAAACGAAAAGGAGAACACTATGCGAAATGAAAATATGGACCGGGAGTGGTCATTTGCACTTGGCCAATTTAACGGAATGGCTTCTATTGCCGGAAAACACACGGTAAATCTTCCTCATGACTATATGATTGAAAACGATGTGAAAGAAGATGCTCCTGCTGGTCCTGCAACCGGATATTACAATGCCGGCGTGGCCCATTACACTAAAATGATTATGATTCCGGAATCCTGGAAAGATGAGGTTGTTTTTTTAAAATTCGATGGAATCATGATGAATGCTACAGTCGAGATCAATGGTTGCAGAGCAGCTCTGCAGCACTATGGTTACGCTCCATTTGTAGTAGATATCACCCCATACATTTATTGGGGCAAAGAAAACCGGTTAACCATTACCACCAATCCCAGCATGCAGCCAAATAGCCGCTGGTATTCCGGTGCAGGAATCTTTCGTAGTGTAGAATTAGTTCATACACCTTTGGTTTCAATTGCTAATGACGGCATTTTCGGATATACCAAGAACATGGAATTTGACGAACATGGAAATGCTACCACAGCATATCTGCAGACAGAAGTCATTGTTTCAAACCAGACAAATCTCAACCAGATTGCTATGGTGGAAGTATTCTTAACACGCGATGGAAATGATGAGGTTATCATCTCTCGAAAGCAAAAAATTCAGATCAACCCAAATAGCAAAGAAACAGCAAGTACTACGATTACGTTAGATTATCCTGTACTATGGAGCGCAGAAGAGCCAAATCTATACAATCTTCATGCACGTGTAACAGCACTTGGAACCTATGGTGCACATTTTATTGCAGCGGAAAAAGTCACTACGGATGAAACTTCAACCTTATTCGGTATTCGAACCATTACAGCTGATGTAAAACATGGCCTTCGCGTAAATGGTAAATCCGTAAAGCTAAAGGGTGGTTGTCTGCACCACGATAATGGTGTGATCGGAGCAGTTTCACTCTATGACAGCGAAGCAAGGAAATTAAAAAAGCTTCAGGAGATTGGATTTAATGCCATCCGTACCACACATAATCCTCCCTCCTCTGCCCTTATGGAAGCATGTGATCGTCTTGGAATGTATGTATTTGACGAAGCATTTGATGTCTGGGGCATGATGAAACAGCCTGGCGATTATAGTATGTTTTTTGACACAGATTGGAAGAAGGATTTAGAAGCATTTGTAAAGCGTGACCGTAATCATCCTTCAGTCGTAATCTGGTCAACCGGAAATGAAATAGTGGAACGTGGGGGATTAAACAATGGCTACTCACTTGCAACGGAAATTGCAAATCATATACATTCCCTAGACTGCAGTCGACCGGTATCAAACGGCATCTGTTCCTTCTGGTGTGGATTGGATGACCAACTAAATGCGGAACAATATGAAAAGAAGCCGGTGGAAGTCGAGAATGCTCAGAACTTTGATTTTAACGCAATTGATACAACCTGGGAAGAACGATCAGAGGCATTCACAAATGGACTTGATATTGTAGGGTACAATTACATGGAAGATAAATATACGACCGATCATGAGCTTTACCCGGAACGCATCATTCTTGGTTCTGAGAATTTCCCAAAGGAAATCGGCAAGCGCTGGCCTATGGTGGAAAACACGCCTTATGTCCTAGGGGATTTCACATGGACAGCTTGGGATTACATCGGAGAAGCAGGCATTGGAAAAGCAATTTCAGTGGAAGCGGACGATCCGATTCTTCAGAAGGGGCCTTATTCCATAATGACTAACAGTTCAACTTATCCTTGGAGAACAGCAAATGATGCGGATGTAGACATTAATGGAACCATTTTAACCCAGGGAAAGTATCGTAGCGTTGTTTGGGGGAGTATTGATACACACATATTCTCATATAACCCGGAGCATTACAGGAAAGTTGAAATGACCAGTATGTGGGGCTTTACTGCCGGTATTAACAACTGGAACTGGCCTAATGCAATCGGATCAGACATAAAACTTCTTGTGTTTAGCCGTGCAGAAGAGGTGGAAGTATTTGTAAACGGAGCTTCCATCGGAAGGAAAAAGCAGGGAGAATCTCTTGCAGCAGAAGAGCTGCCTCTTAGCTTTATATTTGATACCACCTATCATCCGGGTGAAGTAATTGCAATCAGCTATACTAACGGAAAAGAGATATCACGTGACACCCTTAAGACAACAGGTGCTCCTTGTGCGGTTAGCATTCGTCCGGAAGTATCTTCCATCGCTGCAGATGGTCACAGTTTAGCATATGTTTCCATTGAGATTTTGGATGCAGATGGAAATGTGGTGCCTACTGATGAGTTTGATCTTTCTGTTACCGCAGAAGGCGCAGGTGAATTATTGGGCTTTGGCTCTGCAAACCCAATTACAAAAGAAAACTACACCACCGGCAAGTTTAAGTCATATCGAGGGCGAGCACTTGCTGTTGTGAGAAGTGGATATGAAAGCGGAAGCATAAAGCTTCATGTTTCTTCAGAAGCCTTAGGAAAAGAAAGTATAGAAATTACAACATACTAAATTCAAGTTGCAGTAATATTTGAATAATACGGCACAAAAAAGGCCATCTTGCAAGATGGTCTTTTTTTTGTAACATATATTTGCCGGCTTTACAGTTCTACTGTAAACTTATTTAATCTCAAAATTATTCTGTGATACATTATACAGAATAAAGGAGGCGTTACTTATGACTATTTTAAATCAAACTATCCCATTCCTGCGACATTGGAAAGTGATGTGTCATATCAAATGCTGAAATTGCCGCTCTGTTTACATCAATTATTTCCAAAAAATCTCTATTTTGTCCCTTGATTCCTTTTTCATTGAGCCCATTTAAAAGTTGTTCTGTAGTTTCTAACATCATTATATGAGCATCCCTTGTCTCATTATATGTTTTTCTAACACTAGAATTACACTGAATGCTAAAACAATGTAGATAATGCCTAAAAGCCTCTTTTTCTCCAAAATTTGATGATGATGGCAAGGCTGAACTAAATAGCATATTACAATATTTGCTTTTCATTGATTCAGAAGGTTCCAGTCGATCTAGTAAATTCATTCTTTTCGCTATGTAATCTTCCCCCATACACATCGTCTGCTTTTTCACACAGAAGATTAAAGAGCTGGGTATAAATCATAGATATCAGGAAATTAAAGGTTCCATCTGTATCTGACATAATCAGAAACAAGGCAGTCTTTTTATCTCCAATCG
>DATESB010000004.1:0-4907 GCA_035271065.1 Lachnospiraceae bacterium
CTAAAATTGCCGTAGCGCATCACAAAGACGATCAAGCAGAGACGGTTTTGTTTCATTTATTTAGGGGAAGCGGACTGAAAGGACTTGGCGGGATGAAGCCGGTAAGAGGCGATATCATCAGACCGTTGTTATGTCTGGAAAGGTCAGAGATAGAAAGTTTTCTGCAAGAGAGAGAGCAAACTTATCGCACGGATGCAACAAATGAAGAGACGACCTATACCAGAAACATCATTCGCCATGAGGTGATTGCGGTTGCAAAGGCTCAAATCCAGGAGCAGGTAGTTGCGCATATTGCTGATACTGCAACGAGGATGCAGCAGGCGGAGCAGTTTGTGGAACAGTATGCCAAGAAGGAATATGGCAACGTGGTAACGGTTCAGGAAGATGTTTATCGAATTCATGTGAAGGCATTGTCGGATATAGACCCTTTTATTCAGACCTACATCATCAGAATGTGCATGGAGCAGCTGGCAGAAGAATGGAAGGATATTGCAGCAGGGCATGTAAAGGATGTATTAGACTTGGCAGCAAAGGATGTCGGTAAGAGTATTTCATTGCCACAGAATATGACGGCAAGAAGAGATTACGAGGATATTTTGATTTATAAAAAGGACGTTGATACCGATAAAGTAACTGTCTGCGAGAATGTAACAGTTCCAGGAACCATATATTTGGAAAATGGTGTTTGTATTGATTTTCAAGTGGAACCATGTGAAAATAAAGGAGAGATTGTACAAAAGAAGTATACGAAATGGTTTGATTATGATAAAATAGAGAGCGATTTGTTGCTACGCAATCGTAAAACGAACGATTTTATGTGTATCAATTCGAATATGGACCGACAGACCATAAAAACCTATTGTATCAATGAAAAGATACCGAAGGAAGAGAGGGACCAACTACTGTTATTGGCGGATGGTTCACATATATTATGGCTGATTGGTTATCGTATCAGTGAACAATATAAAGTGACAAAAGAGACAAAGAATATTCTAAAAGTACGCGTTTATGGAGGAACATGTGATGAGTGAGAAAATTAGCGTTTTATTGACTGAAGAGGAAGTAGACAGAAAGATACAGCAGATAGGAGAGCAAATCAGTAAGGATTATGCGGGTAAGACCGTACATTTGATTTGTATTCTTAAGGGGGGTGCTTTTTTTATGTGTGAGCTTGCCAAGAGAATTACCATTCCGGTGACCATGGACTTTATGTCGGTCAGCAGTTACGGAAATGAGACAGTCAGCAGCGGTGTTGTTAAAATTGCAAAGGATTTGGATGAGCCGCTTGTGGATAAGCATGTTATTATCGTGGAAGATATCGTGGATACAGGCAGAACACTTAGATATCTGCTTGACATCTTAAAGGAAAGAAAACCGGCAAGTCTTTCTTTGTGCACGCTTCTTGACAAACCGGAGCGAAGACTTGTGGATGTGAATGTGAATTATTCGGGATTTCAGATTCCGGATGAATTTGTAGTGGGATATGGACTTGATTACGCACAGAAATACAGAAATTTACCGTATATCGGTGTTGTGGAGGTATAATCTTTTGAATAAAGGAAACGGAAGAGGATTTGGTTTTTATATAGTGTTATTAGCAATCTTTGCATTATCCATTCTGCTTTGGAAAGGAATGTGGGAGGACTCAGAGGACTATATCACAAACAGTGAGTTTGAATCATATCTGAAAAATGGTGATATTACCGATGTTGTTATTCAACCGAATGCCGAGATACCGACCGGTGTTTTGCGTATTACGCTAAAATCCGGTGTGCAGAAGATATTGTATGTATCAAATGTATCAGATGTGGAAGATGTGCTGCAGAAAGATTTCCCGAATTATGAATTAAGGGATGTGACAAGAGAAAGTTGGTTTGTGAATTATATGCTGCCGATTTTGCTTGTTCTTGCTGTGGTTATCATTGTTTTTGCATATATGAATAATCAGGCAGGTGCCGGTGGCGGTAACAGTAAGGTGATGAATTTCGGAAAGAGCCGTGCGAAACTTTCAACGGATGACAATAAAATGACGTTTAAGGAAGTTGCCGGACTGGATGAAGAAAAAGATGAATTAAAGGAAATTGTTGATTTTTTGAAAACACCGCAGAAATATATTAAAGTAGGTGCCAGAATTCCGAAGGGTGTACTCCTTGTAGGACCTCCCGGAACAGGTAAAACCCTCTTGGCAAAAGCAGTGGCAGGGGAAGCAGGTGTTCCGTTCTTCAGTATTTCCGGTTCTGATTTTGTGGAAATGTTTGTTGGTGTTGGTGCATCACGTGTCAGAGATTTATTTGCGGAAGCAAAGAAGAATGCACCTTGTATTATCTTCATTGATGAAATAGATGCGGTAGCAAGAAGAAGAGGTACCGGTCTGGGCGGTGGTCATGATGAGCGCGAGCAGACACTCAATCAGTTGTTGGTAGAGATGGACGGTTTTGGTGTAAATGAAGGCATTATTGTTATGGCAGCAACCAACCGTAATGATATTTTGGACCCGGCGATTTTACGTCCCGGTCGTTTTGACAGAACAGTTGTTGTAGGCAGACCTGATGTTAAGGGCAGACAGGAGATATTGGGTGTACACGCCAAGAATAAACCGCTTGGGGATGATGTGGATTTAGAGCAGATTGCCAGAACCACAGCAGGTTTCACCGGAGCTGATTTGGAAAATCTGTTGAATGAAAGTGCTATTTATGCAGCACGTGAGAATAGAAGTTTTCTGTTGCAGGAAGATATCCGTAAGGCATTTATCAAGGTGGGAATCGGTGCTGAGAAGAAGAGCAAGGTGATTTCCGATAAGGAAAAGAAGATTACAGCATATCACGAAGCAGGGCATGCAATCTTGTTCCACAAGCTTCCTGATGTTGGTCCGGTTTATTCCATTTCCATTATTCCGACCGGTACAGGTGCAGCCGGATATACAATGCCATTGCCGGAAAAGGATGAAATGTTCAATTCAAGAGGGCAAATGATACAGGATATCGTTGTCAGCCTTGGCGGACGTGTGGCAGAAGCGTTGATATTTGATGATATTACAACAGGGGCTTCACAGGATATTAAGCAGGCAACCAATATTGCAAGAAAAATGGTTACCAAGTATGGTATGTCTGACAAAATCGGTATTATCAATTATGACAGCGATGATGATGAAGTGTTTATCGGAAGAGATTTGGCACATACCCGTAGTTACAGTGAAGCAACGGCAAGCGAGATTGATAAGGAAGTAAAACGCATCATTGATGATTGCTACAAACAGGCAGAAAAGTTAGTTAAGGAACATGAAGATGTACTGCACAAGTGCGCAAATCTGCTGCTTGAAAAGGAAAAGATTACGCGTGAAGAATTTGAAGAATTATTTGTGCAAAATTAACAAAAACCAAACACTGTTTTTGTAAAATTTGTGAATCCTATATCTAGATTTCAAAAAGGGGTTATGCTATTATACTTCTTGTAACCCCCCCCCAATACATTGTATAGTTTTTACTATACCCCATAAGAAATAGAAATACCTTCTCCAAAAAGGCAGCAATCGTGAGGCTGCCTTTTTTACTGTCCATTTTGATGAAAATGATACTATATATAGTGTTTTTTTAATTGGTAGGGGTTGTATATTGCGATTAGATAATATAAAATGTAAAGTAGAAGATTTTTTTGGAGAGGTGTCAAATGGATTACAGAGATCCTTCACTATATGATAAAGGCTTGTATCTTACAAGCATGAAACCGGTATTTAATAAAAAGGCATTGTTTTCGGATCCTTCGGACCAGTATGTCATTCCGATGGAGCCTAATTCTTACGGGCTGATAAAAATTAGATTTCGTACAGCCAAGAATAATGTGGACAATGTCTTTTTTGTATGTAAGAACGATAGAGTGATGATGTTTAAATTCATTACCGTCGGAGCATTTGATTATTATGAGTGTGAATATCAGTTGGATGATGACAAAATCGGATATCATTTTGAAGTAATTGCCGGAAAAGTATCCTGTTATTACGATTTGCGCGGACCGGTCAGGGATGTTAATCCGTATTATGAATTTAAGTTAATTCCCGGGTTTAAGACACCGAAATGGGCGAAGAGTGCCGTAATGTATCAGATTTATGTGGATCGTTTTTGTAACGGTGACCCGTCAAATGATGTGTTGTCGGACGAATATCACTATATAAACGGTCCTACCATTCAGGTAAAGGATTGGGAAAAATGGCCGGATGCCAGTGGTATCAGAGAATTCTACGGTGGTGATTTGCAAGGTGTTCTGGATAAAATGGACTATCTGCAGGATTTGGGCATTGATGCAATTTATTTTAATCCGCTCTTTGTATCGCCGTCTAATCATAAATATGATTGTCAGGACTATGACTATATTGATCCTCATTTCGGAAAGATTGTTGAGGATGAAGGAGAATTACTGCCACCGGGTGAGACAGATAACCGTCAGGCAACCAAGTATATCAATCGTGTGACGAACCGAAAGAATTTGGAGGCTGCCAATCAATTATTCATTCAGGTGGTAGAGGAAGCGCATAAAAGAGGAATGAAAGTCATTCTGGATGGCGTGTTTAATCATTGTGGTTCTTTTAATAAGTGGATGGATCGGGAACGGATTTATGAAGGCTTGGATAGTTATGAAAAGGGAGCTTTTATTTCCGAGGACAGTCCCTATAGAAGTTTTTTCGACTTTACGGCAGCAGGTTGGCCTTATAATGGCGCATATGACGGCTGGTGGGGACATGATACATTGCCAAAACTGAACTATGAGCATTCGCCGAAGTTGTGTCAGTATATACTTGAGATTGCGCGTAAATGGGTATCACCTCCGTTTAACGTTGATGGCTGGCGTTTGGATGTGGCAGCGGACCTTGGTCACAGTGCAGAGTTTAATCACAAATTCTGGCAGGATTTCAG
>DATESB010000005.1:0-8216 GCA_035271065.1 Lachnospiraceae bacterium
AATTATCTCTTATTCATCCAATAATGATTTGTATACCATGCCTATCTATTCGCTTGATATGTTACTGGAAGAAGCAAAACGGCAGACAAATCACGAATAACCAAACTAATACACAACAGGCAATTGCGTAAAATGCAATTGCCTGTTGTACTATTTAAGTAACCCATTTAATCAATAATTTTTACTGCCCACATCTTTGTTCTGTAAATGCATTTTTTCTTTCTCTCGTGCATATAATATAAAAACATCATACCCTATCTTACTATATTTTTTGTTTTTTCTTTTTTGTTTACATCTATTTTATGTAAAATACAATACCATGTTTTATTGTATGCTAATCTGTTTATACAAGGACGATGAGGTGTATTCACATGGACATTTTACAGATTCGAATGAAAGAGTTACGCGAGGAAAGAGAGTTGACGCAAAGGACGGTTGCGGATGCATTAGATATATCTCAACAGGTATATTCTAATTATGAATTGGGCAAAGTTGATATTCCCACCAGACACCTGATAGGACTTGCTTCTTTCTATAATATCAGTGTTGATTATCTGACCGGCATTTCCGACTATACAAATCAATTAAGAAATCTCAATTCCAACTATGTTGCAGATATCTCTATTGCTTCTTTTTTATCAGATGCAATGACCTTAAATGGCTCTCATAGAACCGAATTGATTGACTTTCTGAAATTCCTGCAAAAAAAATAGTTTAGCAACCTTGTACCAATATACTTGGTACGAACAGCATCCAAAACATAATAAATTGGTGTACAATGCTACAAAGTATTATTGTATGCTATTCTCTTTTTACAACAAAAGAGGCGTATACCATGAAACAGATAAATGAATTAATAAAAGAATTGAGAGAAGACCATGACTTGAAACAGTCTGATGTTGCCAAGGTTCTCGGCATTGTCCAACAGACCTATTCCAATTATGAAACAGGGCAGTATGACCTTCCCGTCAGACATTTAGCTACACTTGCAAGCTATTATCAAGTCAGTTCTGATTACTTACTTGGCAATTCATCTTTCAGCGGAACACCGGAGAATCTAACCGGCAATTTTACAGACAGTGTATCCGTAGGTGAATTCTTATCTGATGCCATGTCCCTGGATGACGACAAACGCCTTGAATTGCAGAAGTACTTGGAATATTTGTTAGACCGTCAAAACGAAACATAAAAGCCCAACCGTGATTTGAACCGTTGGGCTTTTTCTTTATTCCGTACCATCTTTTAATAAATCAGAGAAGGAATACGTCACGCTGCTTTCTTCACTATCCAGTATCAACGAATAACTTCTTGTCTGATACCCGTCTTTTCGTAAGGTTACCGCATGTTGCCCTGCCACCTTTGTAAAACTCGTCGGCGCAACTCCTACATAAGAACCGTCTATATAGACTTCTACACCTGCCGGTCCGTCAATATGAACCTTCGCCGTCGATGTCGGATCAATAATGTCTGTGCTGCTTGTTGTACTGCTACTGGTTGTGTCCGCTGAACTACCCTGTGTTGTGTTATCAAGCGTTGTCGGTATCGTTGTAGAAACACTGCTGCTCATACTACTGCTTGTGCTGCTACTGCCGGAACTATCCGACTCATCCTCTTCCTCTTCCAATTCAATCTCAATATTGGCAAGCGGTGCTCCCACTTTGATGAGATTGGATAATGTCTTATATCCCTCCGCTTTCACAACAATCTGATGTACACCATATTCTATTTCCATGACTTCGGAGTAATCTGTGACTTCTCCGTCAATCTTCAATTCAGCATAACCCGGTATAATATCAAATGCCACCATGCCTTTTTCAACTTCTTGTATTTCTATCTCTGACAGATCGGCCTCTGTTTCCTCATCGCGTTTAATCGCCACTTCAAACTCACCGATATTTCCCTTACGAGACATACGAACCTTATAGTCTCCCTCCGGAACAACCAGCAGCATATCTTCTTCCACCGGTTTGATAATCGATTGCCCAACCTCAATCCAACCGCCAACAAAATATTCATCATTTTTAAGGCGAAGATAGCCGTGTCCCTTGTCAATAATAATGGATGAAATTACTCTGTTATAACCTTTAATCGTGAGAATATCCTGTTCATTGATATCCATCAGTTCTACAATTTCATCCTGTGAAGCAATGACCAATTCTTTCGAGAGCATATACTTTTCATCCGCAACATACATCGTATTAGTTGCTTCATCAAAAGAATATTTAGAGATATCCGTATACGTCCATGTCTCTGACGATATTTGTATCGTCTGAACACTCTTTGAATGCACAGAATAAACCAAATCCACAATTTCTCCAAGCGGAACCTGTGCCATAGACATAGCCTCTCCGTACTGATCTGCTATTTCTGTTGTTCCTGTATAATGAAGTGCATACTTTTCTCCTGAGGTAACAGACTGGAAATTCAATATCTTTTCCTCAGTATCACGGAAAATGACAATCGCTGTATCTTCTTTTGTAAGCTGTGTCTCTATTTCTTCTGCCTCAACTACTTCTTCTGTTTTTGGACCGCTTTTTAAATCTGCTACAATAAAGTAGCAGGCAGTCATCATAGCAAGAATAATTAAAATGGCAGGTATCAGTTCTTTTCTCATTGGTTTCTCCCGTTATCAAGGGTATCTCACTGCTTATCAACAAAAACTCTTCCTTGATTGTAACATAACCTGTTGTAAAAATGAATGCTTTGCTTGGTTCTGCTCTACCAGTTTCCTAAGCTTCTCCGTATTTTTCTCCGGAATCCATGCTTTATTGGAATTATAGTAGTAGTTTGCTGTCTTCCAGAACTTATCCGGATATGCCAGACGAAAGTACAGATTTCTTCTTTCCTCTTTTGTAATCGGGCAGACGCTCTCATAACTCTCCAGTATCTGCTTACCAATATTGATATCCCAATCATTCTTTTCCGATACTTTTCGCATGAACTGATATAAATCGCGCATTCCGGTATCCAATTGGAACTTTTCAAAATTCACGGTTGCGATTTCCTGTTTATTCATCAGGATATTATGATACGTATATTCTCCGTGACATAACTGACCTGTCTTCCTCACTTCTAAAAGAAAGGCTTCTTCATCCCATTGTTTCATTTCATCTATAATCGTAATCGCTTCCGCAAAAAACAAATCATAATGCTTTGCAAAATAAAGTTCAAACTCACTTTTCCTGCTTCTGTTCCGCATGAAACTCCTGATCTTCTTCAGTTCCCGCGTATGCTTCTCGCATTCTTCTTTCATGGAATGCATCGGCATTTCCTGTATTTCTTCCCATGCAGGAACCTGCATCAGGCGATGTAACATCGCCAAGTTCTTTGCCGCTGCCGATATCTCTTCCATACTTTTCACATTGCATTCTGTACCTTCATACCAATCTTTTAATGCATAGGAAATATTCATCCGATCAGTTACCAGAATCTGATCTTCCTTATTCTTCACATAACAATCCACCTGACAGTTTCCACTGCTTTTGATATGTTGCAGCAACTTATCCTGCAGTGCAACTCTTCCGCTTGTGCCGGAAAATTCACGCAGTATTTTCAGTCCTTTATCCGTTTCACAAATAAGAGCGCCCCGCCCTTTGTAGGTGCGAAGCACTTGTAAGTCATAGCTTTCCAATAAGCTGATTCTTCGATCCTCCACGCTCATTCCCCCGGACTTCTTATCACACATTACTTCTGTGTGTTGTTCAATACCTAGTCTATGAGGTGGTGACGGATTTTAGAAGATATTCCTTTGTATTATGTTCCGGATGTTCCAATACGTCTTTTAATAACTGTTCCAGAGTTTCACCCAATTCCTTGCCCGGCTTCATTCCCGCAGCAATTAAATCCTTGCCTGATACGGCAAGACTCTTAAGTGACAGACAATCACCTGCTGCCATAATGCTTTGATATAATGCCTCCAAATCATCCACATACTGCAGTTTTTCCTGTCTCTTGTATTCACTCTTTGCAGCAATATCCGCTCTTTTTACCGGAAATAGGAGTGGAAAGATGTCTTCTCCGATTTCATGAATTGCATTTCGTACCTTTGCAGGTGTCAGTTTTGGCATATAGTCATGATATAATACGAGTCTACGTACTTTCCTAATGGTATCATTGTCAAATGTCAATCGCCGCATGATTTTCTCAGCCAATTCTTCACTGACGCGTTCATGTCCGTAAAAATGATAAATCTGCTCTTCATCCTTCGTCATCGTGTGAGGCTTCCCACTATCGTGAAACAGCATCGTAAGTCGCAGCGTCTTATCCGGTTCAATAGCAGATATCGTTCGAATGGTATGCTCCCCGACAGTATACATATGGTGTGGATTATTCTGTGGCATCTGCATCATTTGATCAAATTCAGGCAGGATTACTTTTGTGACACCCGTGTCATATGCTGTCCATAATCGTTCAGGATGTGGAGAAATCAATAGTTTCACCAACTCAACTCGAATACGTTCTGCACTGATGTTCTGAAGTGTTGGTGCCAGACTTTTAATCGCCTCTAGGGTTTCTGCTTCAATCGTATAACCAAGTTGTGCAGAAAAACGAATGGCACGAAGAATACGGAGTGCATCTTCTTCAAAACGTTCATTGGGATTACCGACTGCACGAATGATTTGATTCTCCAAATCCTTCATGCCGTCAAAGGCATCCACCAATCCCTTATTTTCGTTGTATGCCATTGCATTAATGGTAAAATCTCTGCGTTTTAAGTCCTCTAACAAATTGCTTGTAAAGGTTACTTCCTTTGGATGTCTGCTGTCTTCGTAATCTCCGTCAATGCGATATGTCGTTACTTCGAAGCCGTCATTTCCCAGCATAATAGTCACGGTTCCGTGCTGTATCCCGGTATCGACCGTTCGTCTGAAAAAACGTTTGATTTCTTCGGGCTTTGCGGAAGTTGTGATATCCCAGTCTTCAGGGGTTCTTCCTAATAAAGAATCCCGCACGCAACCACCAACGGCATAAGCTTCATAGCCGCCATCCTCTAATGTTTGAATGATGGACTTCACTTTCTCCGGTAAGGTGATTTGCATGCGGGATTCTCCAATGTTTTTAGTAAGCTTTTCCCCAATATACCATTTTCTTGGCGGGTTTTCCACAACAAACGCAGGTTGTGGCAATTTGTTCTTGCTCAAATGGCATACAACGTGAAGTTGCGCCATACTTTTCTTTGATCTCTTCTTCACAGGCTAATTCGCCGCACCACATTGCTTTTACAAATCCGGGCTTCTCTTCTAATATCTTTGCAAACTCTGCTGTTGTTTCTGCCTGATAAGTATGTGTTGCCAGATGCTCTTTTGCTCTTTGCAGCATGTCTGCCTGAATACTGTCTAGTATCTCTCCGGCTTTTACTTCCAATTCATTCAATGATACCACAATTTTCTCTCTGGTATCACGGCGGACAATCACGCATTGATTTGCTTCAATATCCTTTGGACCGATTTCAACACGGATGGGAATACCGCGCATCTCCTGTTCGGAGAACTTCCAGCCGGGGCTCTTGTCTGTATCGTCTAATTTAACGCGGAATGCTTTCAATTTATCTTTCAGTTCTGTTGCTTTTTCAAGTACGCCTTCCTTTTTCTGCTGTATCGGAATAATCATCACCTGTGTCGGTGCTACCTTTGGTGGCAGTACCAAACCGGAATTATCTCCGTGTACCATGATAATGGCTCCGATAATTCTTGTGGAAAGACCCCATGAAGTCTGATGTACATACTTCAGTTGATTATCTTTATCTGTATATTGAATCTCAAATGCCTTGGCAAATCCGTCACCAAAATTATGGCTTGTACCTGACTGTAATGCTTTACCGTCATGCATTAATGCTTCAATCGTATATGTAGCCTCAGCCCCGGCAAACTTTTCTTTATCTGTCTTTCTACCCTTTACAACGGGAATTGACAAAACCTGCTCACAAAAATCAGCATATACATTTAACATCTGCTCTGTACGTGCTTCTGCCTCTTCTGCTGTTGCGTGTGCGGTATGTCCCTCCTGCCATAAAAACTCTCTGGAGCGAAGGAACGGTCTTGTTGTTTTCTCCCAACGGACAACGCTGCACCATTGATTATACAACTTCGGCAAATCTCTATAGGAATGAATGTCATTTGCATAAAAATCACAGAATAATGTCTCTGACGTTGGTCTGACACACATTCTCTCCTGCAATGGTTCAAGTCCGCCGTGTGTTACCCATGCAACTTCCGGCGCAAAGCCTTCCACATGGTCTTTTTCTTTCTGTAACAGACTCTCGGGAATGAACATCGGCATATATACATTTTCCACACCGGTTGCTTTGAAACGGTCATCCAACTGTCTCTGCACCAGTTCCCAGATTGCATATCCTGCAGGTTTAATCACCATGCAACCCTTTACATTTGAATAGTCGATTAACTCTGCCTTTTTAACGACATCTGTGTACCATTGTGCAAAATCATCCTCCATGGATGTGATTGCTTCTACTAACTTTTTGTTATCCGCCATAATCCTCTCTCCTTCTTGGGTTCACAATAAATTATACTATTGCAAAACCGCGGTTTTGTCAACTGTCTGCTTCTTCGGAAACGCTGTCTGTATCACTCTCTGCCATATATCTGCTGATTAATTCATACATCAGTAAAAATGATACCGGTCCCATGATAATTCCGGCGATTCCATATAACTTAATCCCGACATAAATGGCTATCATAATGACAATCGGGTAGATTCCGAGCTTTTTGCCGATTAGTTTCGGTTCCAAAAACTCTCTGCTGAGTGCGCAGACCGCAAATAGAATCAATAGAGCAACTGCATTTACATACCGTCCGCTCAATAATTCTATCAACGCCCACGGTATCAATACAATTCCTGTACCGATGAATGGCAGCGCATCTAATAATCCAATGATGAGTCCCAGCAACAATGCATATGGATTTTTAAGAAGCCAAAAGGTAATGACACACAGAATTGCCGTAACCAGCATAATAATCAACTGTGCCTTGATAAATGTTCCTGCTATCATCATGACCTTCTGCAGGATTTCACAAATCATTTGAAACCCTTCGTACTTACAACATTTCTCCTTAATTCCGTCATAATCTTTCGCTAATAAAATGACCGAAATAATGGCAATGATGAGTGCTCCGATAAATTCCGCAAACCCTTTTATATAGAAGAAAGAGTTATTCATCAGGTTTGGAAATGTATCTGCCTGCAGGCTGTCCGCCATATCATTCACATTTTTAAGGATTAAGGCTTCAAAGTTAACAGCATCAATACCAAATGTCCGCTCCACCGATTCACATGAACATCGAATCAAATGGCATAGTTGCCTTTCATAAATATGAATGCGCGTGGAAATATTCTTAATCTGCTCAAATAGTTGCGCACACAGTAACCAAATCAGGACAAAAATTAAGCTTCCGATTAAGAGCATGATGATTGTTGCAGCAATCCCTTTATTCATTTTTATTTTGCGGTGCAACCATTTTACACACGGATAGATCATCATTACAATAATTCCCGCAAATAAAAAAGGAATAAAGAGCGGTACAATAAACTTCATTCCCAGATACACACCTGCTATTATTCCAATCAGCATCAAATACTTTTTCTGCCTTTTTGAGGATAAGTCACGCATATAATCTCCTGTTCATAACGATTATGTTCGCTACTAGTATCCGCAGATTAGCATTGATTATGCGAGTAGTTCCTCAAAAACAGGATTTGAAGGTGTCACTGTAAAGGTCATTGGTTTATGCGTTTTCGGATGCAAAAAAATAAGTTTATAGGCACATAGGGCTATTCCGTCTGATTTCGTAGCTATTCCGTCTTGTCGGGAAGTGTCCTGATAACCGTATTTGTAGTCATTTACAAGTGGCAATCCCTGATTTGCTAACTGTACTCTAATCTGATGATGTCTGCCGGTAATGAGTTTGATTTCCAGCAAAGACACATCACTTTGGTTCAGACATCTATAGGTGAGTTCTGCCCGCTTTGCCCCTGTCATTCCTTTGTTGACTACGCGGGAAGTATTGGTCTTTCCGTCCTTTATGAGATAATCCACCAGTGTTGCATCCTGTTGCTTTACTGTTCCGCTGACTACTGCATAGTAGAACTTCTTCATCGTATGTTCTATAACCTGCTTACTCAAATCAGCAGCAGCAGACGGCGTCTTTGCAAATACCAGAACACCCTCCACGCCCTGATCCAAGCGATGTACCAGACCA
>DATESB010000006.1:0-24321 GCA_035271065.1 Lachnospiraceae bacterium
AATGCAACAAGCAAAGGAACTACTCCCGGGTCTGCTTTCGGAATATGAGGTTCTTTCCGGCAGACACTATGATTTCTGCGATGCTTATCGTTATGAGGATGCCGATATTCTTCTGTTTCTGCTTGGTTCCTCCTTTCATACGGCAAAGGATGCCATAGATGTGCTGCGTGAACGGGATATCAAGGCCGGTGTTGTCACCATTCATGTCCTGCGTCCGTTTCCGGCAAAAGAATTGGCTGTGTATTTCAAGTCTGCCAAGATTGTGGTGGCATGTGACCGTCAGGATAGTTATGGCGGTGGTGGCGGTAATCTGTCTTTGGAACTGCGCGCAGCATTGCAGGCGCATCTTCCCATTCACCCCATTCGAGTACTGACCAGAATTTATGGACTGGGCGGACAGGATTTCTACGCAGAGGATGCCGTCAAACTCGTGGAAGAAGCGTTGGCGTATTCCTCGAAAAGCTTCGACTACTATGGAGTTACCACGGGCACAACATCAGATACAGACAACGTCTCAAAAATGCAGCCTCAGTACTTTTCTCCTCTGACAGAGCAGGAGCAGTGCACCAAACTGACTACCTGTCAGTATGATGATGCCCTACAGAAAATGGCTGTCTCCACTTGTGCGCTATCCGATTCAACTGCAATGCCAAAACGTCTGGCTCCCTGTCATGGTGCTTGTCCCGGCTGCGGAATACCGGTCAACCTGAATTTGTTGCTCAAGGGAATAGAAGGAAATGTCATCATTCTCTTTCAAACAGGCTGTGGCATGGTTGTCACAACCGGCTATCCAAAGACTTCATTTCGCATTCCTTATCTTCACAACCTGTTTCAAAACGGTGCGGCTACCTTAGGTGGTGTTGAAGCAGCCTTTCGAGAAAAGCAAAGACGTGGAGAGTATCCAGAAGGTGATGTTACTTTTCTAATGGTCAGTGGTGACGGCGGAATGGATATCGGCATGGGATCCGCGCTTGGCACTGCACTCCGCAATCAGCGGTTGATTATATTTGAATATGACAACGGTGGTTACATGAATACCGGATATCAACTTTCCTATTCCACACCCATGGGAGCCAAAAGTGCCACTTCCCATATTGGAGAACTGCAATACGGCAAGACATTTTTTCATAAGGATACCCCAGAAATAATGGCGGCAACTCATTTACCATATGTTGCAACCGTTGCAGAGTCTAATCCTTCTGATTTTATCAAAAAGGCTGCCAAAGCGGCTGCCTATGCACGAGACTTTGGAACTGCTTATATCAAAGCACTCTCTGCCTGTCCTCTGAATTGGGGCGACAAACCGAATTTGGAGCGAAACGTCATATCGGCCGCGGTAGATTGCTGTTATTTTCCACTTTATGAAATAGAACAGGGAATTACAACACTCAATTACAATCCTGAAAGGAACAAGCGAAAAATACCGGTCCTTGACTGGCTGTCCATGATGGGGCGTACCAAACATCTGAAAAATGACAAATACCAACCTATTGTCAATGATATTCAACAGGAAATTGACCGACGGTTTACGCGGCTCAAAGCGCGCGCTGAGAGTCCCTTCCTATAACCATATAGATAACTATATAAATAACCATATAGACCCAACAAAAAAGGAGAGATTAACTATGTCTGAAGAATTCAAAAACAGTATTACCAAAGATAATCTGATGCGTGCTTTTGCAGGTGAATCCCAAGCCAGAAACCGCTATACAATTGCCGCTGCACAGTCGAAGACATCAGGACTTCCTGTCATTGAAATGGTATTTACATTTACCGCCAATCAGGAAAAAGAACATGCAGAGATATTTTATAACCACCTAAGCGAACTGGGCGGTCAGACCATTGCTGTCGACGGTGCATATCCGGTTGATATCAGTGACGACATTGCTACTCTGTTGCGATTTGCACAACATAACGAATATGAAGAGCACGACGATGTTTATCAGAATTTTGCCAAGGTGGCGCGTGAAGAAGGTTTCTATAAGGTGGCTACTTCCTTTGAAATGATTGCTGAGATTGAGAAAACACACGGCGACCGGTTTGCATTGTTTGCTGAATTAATGGAACAGAATAAACTCTTTGTATCGGATATTGATACCGCATGGATGTGTCTGAACTGCGGCTATATTCATCAAGGACAGGCTGTTCCGCCAGACCGCTGCCCGGTTTGTCATGAAGAAAAAGGTTACTTTATCCGTTTGGAACTTGCACCATTTACCGGTGCCATTAAAGAGGCAAATTAATTTGTTGATAATATATTTTCTAAATATGACATGCCGTGTCATATTATCTGTGGTATACTCTCCTTATGAAGTAAATCATTATAGGAACTCATTTACACGGATCAGATAATCCGGCTCATTGCAAAGGAGGATATATCATGGCAAGACCACAGACAAAGAAAGATTTAATTGAAGCAGCTACTACAAACTATGACAAGTTACTAAATCTCATTGATTCTATGACAGAAGAGGAACTAAACACACCCTTCAATTTCTCAAAGGATGAAAAGAAAAAAGAGGCTCATTGGAAACGTGACAAGAACTTACGTGATGTCATTGTTCATTTACACGAGTGGCACAATTTGCTGCTGGAGTGGATTGAAAACAATAAAGCAGGTATCCAGAAGCCTTTCCTCATGGAAGGTTACAGTTGGAAAACCTATGGCGATATGAACCTGGTCTTTTGGAACAACTGTCAGAAAGTCAGCCTTGAAAAAGCCATGGAACAGTTCAAAGATTCCCACCAAAAAATTATGGCAGCCATTGACTCCATGACAAATGAAGAACTATTTTCAAAGGACGTCTATGATTGGGTTGGCGGAAGCGCCATTGGCTCTTACTTTATCAGTACAACCAGCAGCCATTATGACTGGGCAATGAAGAAAATAAAAGCACATAGGAAAAATGTAAATGGTTAGTCGATTATTTCAAATGGTGTACCTGCTCATGGACAAGCCTTATATCACCGCAAAGGAACTCTCCGAAACATTGGAGGTTTCCATGCGCACTGTATACCGTGACGTAGACAAATTATCCTCAGCAGGGATTCCCATATATGCCAATCGCGGAAAAGGGGGAGGGATTTCTCTCCTCTCTGATTACGTGTTGGATAAAATGGTTCTGACCAAGGACGAAAAAGCAAAGATTGCAGAGTCTCTGCAAGCACTTAGTTCTGTTGACGATGCAGATGAGAAACAAGCTTTGGCCCGGTTGCAAAGTTTCTTTGGGACTGAGTTGTCAGATTGGATTGAGATAGAATTTACAAGTTGGGGCGACAGTAGTGAGGAAGCAGAGCGCTTTCGACAGTTAAAACAGGCAATATTACATCATAACTATGTTGAAATAGTATATTCCGGCTCCAACCAAAAGACCGTAAAACGCCTCGTCAAACCACTTAAACTATGTTTTCGTGAACAAGCATGGTATCTATATGCTTATTGCGAAATGCGAAAAGATTATCGTTTCTTTAAGTTACGAAGAATTTCAGCATTGCACCTAAAAGAAGAACAATTCGAAGCAGAAACTGTCGGGAAACTTCTGCAAGACCATTCGTATCATGACAACCTTTCTGAACCTGTTACGGTCAAAATATCCATTCAAAAAGAAATGGCATTTCGCGCATATGATGAACTTCTTAATGTTAAGACACTAAAAAACGGGAATCTCACCTGTGAAATCACCGTTGTTGATATGGATTGGTTTGTCGGTTTTCTATTTTCATATGGTCCGTATGCTGAAATCATTGAGCCTGACCATGTAAGACTTCTTGTGAAAGACCAACTGAAAGAAATGTTGAAACAGTATGAATAATCAGCAATTTCCCAGATAAACATAAGTCAATTTTTCTCTTGCAGCCTCAGCCAATTTTTTCATATGCGGAACTGAGGTTGCTTCTTTATCTAGCATCTGATATCGTGGGAAGAACCGAGAAATATGCAATACAATCTCCGGATTCACAGAAGCAATCCAAGCCACTTCTCCTCTCATCTGCTCTATCTCGTCATTTTCTTCCGGAATAATCAATGTCGTCAATTCCACATGGCAATGAGCTGCTGCTATCTGAATAAACTCTTTGACTGTTTCAAGACTGCCTCCGATTTTCTCATAGAATTCCTTTGTAAATCCCTTTAGATCAATGTTCATAGCATCAATATAAGGAAGCATTTCTTCCAAAATCCAAGGATTTGCCGTGCCGTTTGTTACCACAACATTTTTCATCCCTTTCGCTTGTACGATACGCGCTGTGTCTCTGACATATTCATAACTAATCAGCGGTTCATTATAGGTAAATGCAACACCTATATTGCCTCGATTACGCAGTTGTTCCGCCTGTTCAGCCAAATCTTTTGGTGCAAGATACGTAGTTTGGACCTGATTTGCCCCGCACATGGATATCTCATGGTTCTGGCAAAACGAACACCGCAAATTACAGCCATAACTCCCAACAGAAAGAATATTGCTACCCGGATAGAAATGCTTCAACGGTTTCTTCTCAATGGGATCAAGCGCCAATGAGGTGATTTGGCCGTAATTATCACATACTATTTTGTTGTCGCTGTTTTTTCTGACATGACACTTCCCTATTTGCCCGGGTGCCAATGTGCAGTAGTTGGGGCATACATCACATTTCATATTTCACCTATTCCTATATGAACTTGTCCATTCTTACTAACACTTCCGCACTACAGATTCATTTCATGCGCCACAAACTCTTTAATAGATGCGCCACTTGCATCATTAATCAAAAAGAAAAATGCATTATAGCGACATTTCTTCTGTTCTTCTCCATCCAGCAGAAATGTATAACCCATCTTGCATCTTGAATTACAGTCATCGGGATTCAGAAGACGCTTACAGTGTGCTGCCTTCTTAATATCCTTCTTCATCGAATCCGGAAGTGTATCCAAAAAATCTGCATACTCATTAATCTTGTCTGCATAAAGGCGAAGCAGCACTCCTGCCTTACGCATTACAAAGTTGGCAATCGTCCGTTTCTCCTTTTTCAATATATACGAAACCACAAATCCACTCTTTGCAGATTTGATTTCACAGACACATCCACCCTGGATAAAGAGGTCGTTTATCTCCTTAACTGTTGTCTGAAAACGACTGTCTACCGTGTCCAAAAACTCAAAAAACTGTTCATTCTGTTCACTCATTCATTTGCCCTCCTAATGTATGTTAACCCATAATCAATATAAAACAGTTTTTGTTGAATTCAATTGACATATGTCATTTAGCATCTTTCTGCTTCAATTACTCTATATTATCCAAAGGCAGTTTCCCTGATTCCTGCGCAATTCTCTTTTCTTGTGTTTTTACTTTTCGCTCCAATTTCTTAATATCCTCAGATGGTGGAAGATCTTCGGGTCTAATGCCTCTTGTTCCCAACATGTCCCGAACAGTCGTATTATTCTGAACATGCTCATTCGTAATAATACCTTCACCTTGCAAATTCTTTTCTTCGACATTATAATTTGTCATCTCAGTCGCCAAGTTTTTAGCTGCAATTGTAAGTGTAGGCAAAAAATCTGCCAATGGCCTGCCACCTTTTACACCAAGTCTCTTTTTCATATCCTGCGTTGTTCTACCTCCAAACAATGCCTGATCTCCTCTTGACCGAATTCTAGCAAAACCTGCATCATCTACTCCGCGCTCATATATGTTCTGGGATAATCTTTTTTCCGACTCTCGGAGTTTCCCTCTGGCTTCTGTACGCTCTATGTAAGAAATTCTCTCTTCTATCAGTTCCTGCTTTCTTGTCTGAACCGCAAAATAACTTTGAGCAAAAGCAATCTCTTCCTTTCTCGGATCACCATTTTGAGCAATTAGATAACATGCATATCGAGTAAGCATATAATCTTTGACTTCTCTCTTCGCGCCCTTTCCTACCACTATCATATTGCTGACCTCAGCAATATGATCCAAAGCCTCTATTTGTGCGGCATTACAAGAATCTATTGCTTTTGAAATTGCATTTTCAAAATTCCTCCATTGTTCGTACCCCAAGTGTTTCATCAAATCTCTTGCATACCAAAATTCTATATCCGAACCTTCCACGGTTCGCATAATATCATCAAATTGAAGTTTCTTCATTTCAATTTTTTTCTTATCCATCGCGTCTCCTCTTTCTACTTATCTTATAAGACATAATAATAGGATATATAATTGTCTATTGTTTATTTTCCTTCATGAGCTTTTCCATCTGTACTTTATACTCCATCAATCTGACAAGATATTGAGGTGTCCTGCGCCTACCAAGTTCCCAGTCCGTCATGGTTGAATATGGTATTTCAAAATAATCACAAAATTCCCTTCTGCTCATTCCAGTACTTTTGCGAACCTCTGTTAATTCTTTTCCTCTTTCATTATTCATAGTGAGACCATATCCTCCTACGTGATGTGACATTTTTGTGCATTGCACAACATTATTATACTCATTTTATGCTTTTTAATCAATAGAAACCGTAATATACTCTTTCTACAAAAGAAATAAACTTGACGCCAATGGTTCTATATAGTACTATTCTGTATAGAAGGAGATTTCAATGATTAAAACAAATGGTGGTTTTCTAATTTCTCAAATTAAACAAATACAGGGACGCGTATTGGAACGAATGTTAGCCGAAGCGGGTATTGATGAGTTTAATGGAGCGCAAGGCCGCATTTTATATGTGTTATGGCAGGAAGATAACTTGCCGATTGCGGAACTGTCCAAGCGAACCGGACTTGCCAAAAACACATTGACCACTATGCTTGATCGCATGGAAGATGCCGGACATATCAACCGGATACCGGATCACAAGGACCGCCGTCAGATACGAATTGCTCTGACCGACTCCGCGCATGATTTAGAGCAGAAATACAATCAGGTATCTGATCGAATGACTGCACTATTTTACGAAGGATTTTCTGATGATGAAATCATTGCTTTCGAAGACACATTGAAACGAGTTTTAAACAATTTAACTTAAGGAGAAAAATACTATGATGAGAGATATTGAAAAGACAATCGGTAACCTGATTTCCAAACAAAAAACCGCCTACATCAGTTCTATTGACGAAGACGGCTTCCCAAACACAAAAGCAATGCTTCCGGCACGTAAAATGGTCGGAATTAAAGAATTCTATTTTTCTACCAATACCTCTTCTATGAGTGTGAAACTATATCGTGCCAATCCTAAGGCTTGCATCTACTATGCCGACACTCGCTTCTTCCGTGGTGTAAAACTTATCGGAACTATGGAAGTTCTGGAAGATGCCGAAATTAAGGAAGAATGTTGGAAAAATGGTGACACTATGTACTATTCAAAAGGTGTAACCGATCCGGATTATTGCATTTTGAAATTCACAGCAACGCGCGGACGCTATTATGCTAACTTTAAGAAGGAGAACTTCGATATTTCTTAAGATTATCTTCTTTATGGAAGAATGCTTTTTCTATGGCATCATATTCTTGTTTTGTACAAAGTTTTTTACAGATATGTTGAAGTTCATTCCCACGCTCCAACATATCTGTAATTTTTTGGCATGGAAATTCAATGCATTGATTTCTTCATCCACAATGTAGTCCTCCCACATTCGTTTTATCATTAAATCACATTAATCTGACACATTTTCATTGTAGTTAACGCTGCCTCATGCGTTTCAGGTGTCACGCCTGCACAGCAGGATGCATCCACACTAATCTCGGCTTCTGTCAAATTCGCTTTCAACAGCAACGCATTTGACACAACGCAAATGTCAGTACATAAACCTACCAATTCAATATCATCAAATCCTTCCTTCACTACATAATCCACAAGCGAAAGACTGCCAAAGGTAGGCTTATCAAATATTTTCTTTGCATAAGGCTGCAATTCCTTAATAATTTCCCAACCCGGAGTTCCCTGGATACAATGTTCAACAGGAAGTTTCCTTCCCTCACGTGTATTGAGATAGTCAGATAAATGGGTATCTCTTGTGAAAACCACTTCATCCTTGGCATCCACATAAGCTTTTATTTTATCCTCAACAGCACATACAATTTGCTGAGCCTCCTTGGTTCCAAGACTTCCGTCCACAAAATCCTTCTGCATATCTACTACAATTAACAATTTCTTCATATTGCGCCCTTCCCTTCTATCATATTCTTCTTTACCCCATCTCCCTGTTTCAGGGTTCCATTTCATTTGAAAATCTAAATCATTTGTAATTGATTCAACTATCGGCAACAAAAAAACCTTCATTAACGCTAAAGCATCTTTAAATCCAACATCAATCATTGCTCTCTTTTTACTAACAAACGCATTCCATCTGGTCTGACGAACTATATCATTAACAAACTCAGACTCAAATGCCACAATATCATGAAATTCGGTACCTCTATGTTTGAATGTTTCTATAATTGCCTGTCGCAATATCTCTCCATCAAAATTTCTCGTTGTTGCCAAAATGTAGATGTCATAATAATCCTTATACCTGCTATTTGCAAAACCCAATATCTAAAGATATATAAATTCTTGTCCTATCAAGGTATGCAACAATAGCTACGTTAACTCCATGACATTCTTTGAATTCCGTGATTGAAATTACCTCTAATGTATCTAGATCATACGCTAAAGCATCATCTACTTTCATAGAAAATACTTCGCTAAAGATTCCTTTGAATATCTCCTTATCGTTTTCTGTTCCTTTCGCAAGTAAATCAATATCTGTTGTTGCTCTCGCAAACTCTCCTTCAAAGAGTGCATAAAGCAAAATTCCACCCTTTAATGTAAAATCATCAACATATGATGACTTTGAAATTCTATATAACGTTCGCTCTAATCCATACATTGTATATTCGTCCTGCAACATATGTCCGCTCTCTTTTGCATGATTTTTCAATCTTGCTTTTACTGATGCAGCACTAATCAAATTAATACCTCCAAATACGTATCTAGAATTTCTTTACATCGTAGTTTCTGTGCATATCTGCATAGTCTGTTTATATTTCTATCTGAACAATTCAAATAATTGATCAAGACTTCTTTTGTTTCTTCTATTCCAAGTTTATTTCTATAATAAATAATGTCTGCCACCGTTTTTTCAATATCATAAATCTTCATTTTCTGATTACAAAAAACTATCTCAGAAATTCCTGATTCTAGTCTGGTATTTTCAAAATACCAGAATTTCATGGTTGGCCAATCCGGAACAGTTGATACATTCCTTTTTTGATTTACAGCAACATCTATGCTATCCGGTCTGTATGTCGTAAGTCCATATATACTTGCAGCACTCAAAAGACATATAACTCCATCGGGCACATATGCATACACATAAATATAATCAGAGTCCTCACCTGCATAATTGACATTTTCATATGTTGACTTATTTAACCTGATAAGTTGACCTTGTGCCACCATATTTCTAATCTTATATGCTGAAAAACCCATTTCATTTAGTTCAAATGACGTCACTATTTTTTTGTCTGTTGAAATTGTATTCGTTGTCATCCTATCCTCTCCTCATATGAGTCTTTTCTAATTATACCCAACAAACACTAATATAGCAACGACATTTTTAATTTAATTTAGGATATATTTGTTTTTTTCCTAATTTAGATAAAACAATGGCATGTCTTGATTAAATCATTGCATCATTCCGTAGCGTCTCGCTCAAATCACATTTCAAAATCCGTTTCCCACCAATATAGTAAGCAAGTGCAACAAACCCGACAATTGCCACTGCAAAAATCAATATCGGCACAATCGGTGCTTCCACCCAAAACACCATTGAATCCAAATAACTTGCCGAAGTCATAAATTGCACACTGGCTACTGTCAGTACCGCAGTAATCAAGAGCGGTTTTCCGGCAATCACCATTGCCTCAATACAGAACATTTTCCTCATTTTTGCAGGAGTCAAACCTATCGACATATATTGTGCAAACTCACGCTTTCTCTGCCTGATAAATCCCAGCGTATTGGAAAACACATTTGCAAGTCCGATCAAAGCAAGCAACACGCAAAAACCACCCAATATAAAAGTCGAGCCTTGAATCATTTCATCATTTGAAACCTTTTCCCGGATCCGATTCTCACTTTCAATCTCATACTCTGCCCCAACCAATTGCACCATTCTTTCTTCCAACTCGTTCAGACTTTCCAAAGTCGGCGCGTCTTTCGAGAAAGCACGAATATAGGTATCCAACTCTGCTCCTCCCAGTGGTTCCAGCCAATTCCGCCAAGCAGATACAGACAGAAATTGAACCAATGTATATTGATCATATTCCTCTTTCAAAACCGGCACTTCTGTTTTATAAGCCAGAACAGGTACTTCCACAGATTGTCCATTTTCCGTATCCGACCATATGGTAATCGCATCCTTGTCTTCCTTGACGAACGGAATATACTCTCTACTACGGAAATTGCTATTTACGCTATCCCAAACTTGATTGATTAAAATTGTACCATCCAAACTCTGCGGTATCCCAAGTTGTGAACAGTATTCCAGAAAACTATCATCATCCATAATGACTGTCTGTACTTTCACCTTATATCCCTGCGCTGTTTTCGCATTTGATGCAATGGTTTCAAGTCCTCCCAGCGCAATCAATTCTTCACTTTGCTCTTCATCAGAAATCATGGTCATCTCTTCCGCTTTTTGATAGATCGTCACAGTTCCTATCCCTGCTGTTTCCCGCAACTGCTGTGTCATTTCAAAATCACTGATTGCCGTATCTTTTACCGTCACCATAACATCCCATGCATCCTGATATCTCTCGAAATAAGTATATCTGGTACTTATATCTGACAACGTCGTGAAACAAAGCATAACCGAAAATCCTAAAAAAGAAAGTAAAAGTGATATCGTCGATATTCTCAAGGATTTTTTCTGTGCCTTTAATGCATTCCCCGCTAATTCTCCCTCAATCCCAAATACTACAGATAATATCCCCGAACGACTTCTCTTCTTTAGCTGCAATCCCGAGTTGCTCCGAATTGCTTCTAATGGAGTCATTTTACTCAACTTCCTTGCAGGTATCCATGCCGATACAAGGACTGTGCATACCGACGCAACCAATGTGATTGCCAAAATCATCGGATGATATTTGAATACCGCCTCATGCCGCCCGGAAACATTTTGTGCAAACAGATTAATTGTTTCCAGCACGCCAAAACTGAACAAAACACCTATGATGCAACCTATTATCATAGGCACTCCACAAAGTACAACAGCCTCTTGCAGCAAGCATCTTCTAATTTGCTTCGGCGTAGCTCCAACACTTGAAAAAATCCCAAATTGATGAATTCTTGCATTCATAGACAACTCAAACGAATTGCGTATAATCAAAATTAACGAGAATGACATGATGACCAAGATTGTCACATAGAACGCCAATAAAAGAGGCGGTGTCTCATCAGCAGGATTATGAATAAAATACCTCGATAAAAGCAGTTCATGATAAGTTGCCGCCTCTTCATCCAAGCCAAGTTGCTGCAATATCAACGGCATATCCTGATAAATTGTTCTCGCATTTCTGAAATAAACATCAATCACTGTTTCCTGAGGACCAGATAATTCTTCATTCACAATTGCATGTTCCACATTTGCATCATTCTGAATCACAGACAAATCACTTTCCTGTATTTCCCCTGTAATACGTCCCTGCCAATCTCCTTCATCCAATGCAATGTTTTCAATATCATATACCCACAAATTATATGCCAGAGAACACAGCAACGAAAGAAACATGGTCGCAATCAAAGCTGCTGCTATAAGAGACGCACCGGCAGCGCGGTTATGCTTCATGTAGCCTTTGGAGTAATCCTTCCACATTTCCCTCACCCCCGCTTCTGATCGCTGACAATTCTGCCGTCTTCTATGGTCACAATACGGTTTGCTTCCAGCGCAATCTTTTCATCATGTGTAATCAACAAAATAGTTTGCTGCAAATTGCGGTTAGACAACTTTAACAGGTCAACAATTTCCTTTGAATTTTTCTGATCCAAATTTCCGGTTGGTTCATCAGCCAATAAAATAGCAGGTCGATAAATGAGTGACCTTGCAATAGCCACACGTTGTTGTTGACCACCTGACAGTTGATGCGGTAATGCCTCTAATTTATCCTGAATACCCAATGTGCTTACAATTGTATCGAAATACTCCCGATTTGGCTTTCTTTTATCCAGTAACATCGGCATCAAAATATTCTTTTCCACAGTTAAAGTCGGAATTAAATTATAAAATTGATACACCAAACCAACTTTTCTTCTTCTAAAAACAGCTGCGTCTGTCGCATTTAACTTCCCAATGTCCATACCGTCAATCATGACAGTTCCCTCTGTCGGTTGATCAACACTCCCCAAAATATGCAGCAAAGTTGATTTCCCCGAACCGGATGCCCCAATCACAGCCACAAATTCGCCCTTCTCAACTGAAAGATTAATTCCGTCTAATGCAGTTACCTGATTGTCACCTTTACCAAATACTTTCCTAACTTCGGTACACTTTAATAGTTCCATCGTATTCCTCCCATACTGTCATTTCCACATTTACCATTTACGGATAGCCCTATCATAGCAAATTAAAGTGACATCTCAGTGACCGTATTATAAAAACGTATTTCAAAACATGCACCTCCGGCATTTAGATTGGATACGCTGATAATGCCGTTTTGCATCTCAATAATTTCCTTTGCCAATGAAAGACCGATTCCAACCCCATTGTCCGTTGCATTTTTTCCACGATAGAAACGCTCAAACACATGAAATAAATCTTCCTTCGTAAGCCCTTCTCCTTCATCCCATATTTGAATTTGCACGTAAAGCGGATTTTTCTCATATGCACAATGAACCGTACCACCTTGTGGTGAATGTTCCATGCAGTTTTTCATAATGTTCATCACGGCTTCCATGGTCCACTCCATATCAACAAATACCGTAACTGCAGCCGTCTCCGGTATTTCAATGCCTACATCTGCCCGCACAAATAATTGCTGCAGATTGTCAGCCGCTAATGTCAACAAGGTGAAGACATCTGTTTTGGTTGGCTTAACCTCTAATGTTCCCGCATCAATACGAGCCAAGACTAATAACGCCTCTTCCAAATGTGTCAGTCGGTTTAACTGTTTTTGAATTTGTTCTATATAAGGAGATGAGGACTGCTCTTTCAACATTTGTGTGGAAAGAGAGATAGATGTAATGGGTGTTTTTAGTTGATGTGCGATATTGGATAAATTGTCAGCATAATTTTCTTTTGCCTTTACTGCTGCTTCCTTTGTCTGATAAAGAGTAGTGATTGTCTTATATATTTCATCCTGTAATCCTGAAAATTGGTCATCCGACAAATCCATTAATAGCCCTTGCCCACCTGTATTAATGCTTTCCAGATAAGTTGTCAGCTGCTCAATGCGTGCCTTTACTTTTCTGTTCATTCGCTATCCTCCATGCGATATCCGAAACTCCTGATTGTTTTCAGGCATGCCGGCTGATGCAGTTTTTCTCGCAAACGCTTCATGGTAACGGTTAATGTGTTGTCATTGACGTAATTTCCGTTGCAATCCCATATATGTTCCAAAAGTCTTTCCCGCGTTACCGTCTTCCCCTTATTTTCCATGAGAAGCAGTAAAAGTTGATATTCCGCTTGGCTGACACTGATTTCTTCTTCCTGACATAATACAAGCATTCGATTTTGATCAATGGTGATTTTGTCACAGGTAAGGTATTGTCCCGACACCTTTCCGACCCTTCTCAAAAGTGCTGTAATGCGCGAATGCAGAACCTCAAGTTCGAATGGTTTTACGATGTAATCATCCGCACCATTTTCAAAACCTGACACAATATCACTTGTATCATTTCTGACTGTCAAGAATATAATCGGCAGCTGTGTCCACTTTGCTCTCATCCAGCGGCAAAGGGTATCGCCCTCACCGTCCGGCATATTCCAATCCACCAGGGCAATATCCGGAACCTGATGTTCCATAGCGGTTTTTGCCTCTTGAATGGTAGAAAATATGGATACTTGATAGCCCTTTTGTTCAAGATAGGTTTTGACATTTAAAGCAATGTTTTCATCATCTTCAATATAGTATATCTGAGTCATTGATTTGGTCTCCTATGTACTATCTTTACATTATCATAGATTGTTTTTTGACTCAAGGTTCAAGTTATCTTATCGTACTTTGAGGCATCTCATACTGTAATTAAGTGCTCACCATTTTGAATGAGTTCTGTCAATTTCTGTCCCCATTTGATAACTTCAATACTCATTTCGTTCAATTTGTCTAATGTTCCAAGATTTATGGCACATGCCTGACATGCTGAAAACTCAACACCTACGTGTCTTGCTAACTCGCACTTTGTTCTTATGACTTCATTTTCAATAAGCAGTTTTTGTGGCGCTCCCCAAATAATAACTGTAACTTTATCCCACCAATCATTCTTAATTGAATTGGTTGCATACATCATAACCATATTCTCTGATGTAATTGGGTCTGCATTCGTCCATAAAATATATAAATGTCTCATACTCTACCTCTGCTCTTCACTTTCTCTTATCTCAACATCATATCCTCAATACATATGTCAGAATGATGATAATGCTTGCGTTCTTTTGCTTTATGATTGCAATCAATGGCATGCTGCGGACACCATTGAATACATGCCATACACTGATTGCAATGTTCTCCGAATACAATCTTTCCCTGCTCCATGGTAATATTTCCAACCGGACAAAGTCTTGTACAGGTTCCGCACCCACTACAATGCTTATCTGTCACATAGCTCATACCGACTTTGGAATACCCTGCAATTGTCCGTTGTAACTCCTCTTCATATTTTGGGCGATAAAAAACTCCCGCTTTCAAAGATTTCATTGATTTATTTTGCTGAATCATTTTTGCAATTTTATGTATCTTCCGATAGGACATTATACGCACAAAATCACAATACCATTTTGGGAATGCACCGTATGACAAAATATAGTTTCCGGCCAGTATGACCATATACTCCAAACTTACTTTCTTTCCGCTCTCATTCACCTTATGTCGCATATCCTGTATGGTTAATCCACGATTTCCCCCACAGCCTACAATTAGAAAAACCTTCTGTTCCTTTGTATAAACCACGCCCTGCATACATTCTTCTACAAAGGGAGGAACATGCGAATAATAACAAGGCGCCGTATAACCGACCCAATCGTATTCTTCAGGAATTGACTTATGCTTCAATAGTACTTCCATTGGTAAAACAGTTGTATTTCCAAGTTCCTGCGCCAAACGGTTTGCAATGGCGAGATTATTACCGGTACCACTAAAATAGTAGATGACACTCTTCATTTTTCTTTCCTCTTTTTCATTTTGTTATTAATGTTTTGAAATATGTCTCGTATGATTTCAAAACTTATTATGAAGCCTATAATGTAACTTGTCAATAAGTTTTGAAATATTTATGTACATATTTCAAAATTCAATGTATACTAATAAATAGTAAGAAATAAGCCTAAACAAGTGCAAGAAGAGGAAGCATCATATGGAACTGTGTTTGAACAAATACGAGGAACGAACAAAAAAGAAAAAAGACAGTATCATAGAAGCCGCAATGGTTCTATTTCAAGAGAAGGGCTTTACAGATTCCGGCATAAAAGAAATTGCAGAAAAAGCGCATGTCTCTCAAGTATCAATATATAATTATTTTGGGAGTAAAGATGCGCTGGTTGTAGAGTGTGCTAAGATTATTACCAAAGATTCCCTTGTGCAGGCAACCGCTCTATTAGATTTGGATATCCCTTATATGGACAAACTAAACACAGCGCTTTCCGGTTGTTCCAATGAAATTAATGCATCTTTAAATCAGTATCTTTCAAACTCTGCTTTGGAAGATCATAACTTTATGAAACTGTTATCCGAAAGTATCTATGATTTGCAAAAAGAACTCTATATTAAATTTATTGAGCTTGGAAAAAAAGAAGGTTATGTGGACTCCTCCTACCCGACCTCACTGATCATAAAGTTCATCTCCGCATTTAATACCATTGAATTGTCACCTGACGACTATGTCAATGAAGTATCCTTACTCCAACAATTCTTTCTGCATGGTATTTTGAAGAATTCGGATTAAGCATTTGCCTCAATGATTGCTCTGATATTCCTGCTAAGAGTTACATCCCAGGCAAACAGACCTATCATGTCCGTGCGTTTAATAAACTCTTCCGGGAAATCTTCTTTTCGCTTTCCTGCAAGAAGCATTTCTGTTTCTTCTTCTGAGATATCCAACGTTTGTATGATTTCATTTGGGTCTTTCACCTTCAGATTCATAGGACATTTTTCCTGACAACGCAGGCAGTCATATATGGTATGATGTACGTCCTTCGGAAGCCAGTCAGGGAATTCTCCTCCACCCTCGTTCAGGCATGATAAACATATTTCATTATTAATTAGAAAACGGTCCGGTCGTATTGCTCCTGTGGGGCATGCAGATAAACACAACGTACAGTTGTCACACATCTGGGCATGACACATTGGTCTCCATGTATCTTCCTCACTCATAGCATCGGAAACAAATGCTATGTATGAAATATTGCTTCCGTACTCATCCACATAGGTGATGTTATTTCTTCCATAAGTAGCAAGTCCTGACTGAACAGCAAGTCTTTTCAATGGAAAATGCCCTATTTCCTGCACTTGATGGCCTGCTTCACTAACCACTTTGGTGATATAGGCACATGTCATCGTCATATCGGAAACTCCCAGCCCTTTTGTTTGATAGCTTTTTCCCTGATAATGAAGCGTTACATCCACATATATCGGATGTGGAACAGCAACTAATATCAAAGAGTTAACGGTAAAATCAACTTCCGGCAAATCAAATTTGTAGATATCCGAGAGAATCCATTGCTGAAAACCATTCAACTCCTCTGTATCACGAAATTCCTCCAGCTCTTTCTGTAAGTCATACAGACGCTTTATCGGCAGCATGACTAGTTTGTTATTATGTATCTTTGCCTCTGCTCTTAATTTCTCTAACATTTTGCACCTCCCAAAACTTGACCGTTTATCATTCGTACTCGATCGTAGCGGGCGGCTTCGGGCTCAAATCATAGCATACTCGATTCACGTTCTCTACTTCACTCAATATCCTATCCACAATCTTCTGCAGCACATCGTAATCAATTCGTTCTATCGTTGCGCTCATGGCATCTATTGTGTTAATTGCCCTGATAATAACCATGTACTCAAAACAACGTTCATTATTCTTGACTCCGGTGGACTTGAAATCGGGAACTACCGTGAAATACTGCCATACACGCTCGTTCAAGCCTGCTTTTTCAAACTCTTCGCGGAGAATCGCATCGGATTCTCTGACTGCTTCAAGACGTTCGCGGGTAATCGCACCAACACAACGTACACCAAGTCCGGGACCCGGGAATGGCTGGCGGTATACCATGTGTTTCGGTAATCCTAATTCAACACCGCAGGCACGTACTTCGTCTTTGAATAACTGCTTCAACGGCTCTACCAATGAAAACTGTAAATCATCCGGAAGTCCGCCAACATTGTGATGTGATTTCACCATTTTTGCTGTCTTGGTTCCGCTCTCGATGATGTCCGGATAAATCGTTCCCTGTCCGAGGAACTCAATTCCTTCTAACTTTCTTGCTTCTTCCTCAAATACACGGATAAATTCTCCGCCGATAATCTTTCTCTTCTGCTCAGGGTCTGCCACATTTTCCAGCTTTCCTAAGAAACGTTCTACGGCATCTACATAAATGAGGTTTGCATTGAGCTGATTTTTGAATACTTCAATGACATCTTCTGACTCATTCTTACGCATCAAACCATGATTTACATGGACACACACAAGTTGAGAACCGATTGCTTTTAACAGAAGGGCAGCCACTACAGAGGAATCCACACCGCCTGACAATGCAAGCAATACTTTCTTATCACCAACCTGACGACGTACAATCTCAATCTGATCCTCAATGAAATTCTTCATGTTCCAATTTGCTTCTGCTTTACAAATATCAAATACAAATGCCTTCAATTCGCTCTCAGACGGCATTGCATCATACTTCTTTTCACATTTGCCGGTCGGATGATCAATCGATAACATCGGGTAGCCACACTCATAAACAGCCGGCATAATATCAACTGCTTTCCCGTCTACTACGCGGTTCTTTCCGCCGAACAAAATAATGCCCTTAACATTTTCCAGTTCCTTTAACTGCTCCGGCGTAATATCATGCGGATGTATCTCACTATACACACCCATATCTCTGATTTGCCTAGCAATCACTGTGTTCTCTGTACTTCCTAAATCCAAAATAACGATCATATCCTGTTTCATCCGGCACTTCCCTTCTTTTTCTTGATTATTTTCATTTTATAATGAGAACTTATTAACGGTTTCAGTCAACTGCTCTGTACATTCTTTTACGCTCTCGGTACTGTTGACTACATCCTCGCTGTTTGCCGTAATCATCTGCAGGTTGTTGTTGACGTTCTGCACGCCATTATTCAGTTCCTGCTGACTCTGCGCCATTGCGTTAATCAAGCCCGTAATGCTCTGAATACTTGCACTCAACTCTTCACTTGTAGCCCCAAGATTACTGCTGACTTCATTGTAATAGTTTGCATCGTTATGGTATTCATTTGCCAATTCCTCAAATTGTTTGTAATTCTCAATCACGGTCTGGTCAATGAATTCCACAATCTTCTCACTCTTCTCGCTGAGGATTGCAACATTCTGCGTTGTTGTACTAATGATTTCTTTTACCTTCGTGATTTCCCTGTTCGTATTCTCACTGAGATTTCTGATTTCATCCGCAACTACAGCAAATCCGCGACCGGCTTCCCCTGCTCTTGCTGCCTCAATACTTGCATTCAGTGCCAGCAGATTGGTCTGTCCCGCAATACCTTCAATCGTCTTACTTACCTCAACAATTTCCTTGATACTCTCAACTGCCTTAATTGCATCGTTCAATTCTCGCTTGCTGTCTTCCGCTAACTGAATGGTGTTGTTCTTATTTTCCACAATGGTAGGAATTAAATTGTCAACGCGGTCAATGATGTTATTTGCATTTGCCGCGATATCCTGTGCCTGATCCGTCAATTCGTTAATACCGGATTCCACTTCTTTACAGGATTCATTGATATTGGAAATAGACTCTGTCTGCGTCTCAATGCTGGCACTGGTTTCTTCCATAACCGCACTGATTTCCATGATATTCTCGGAGATAAACTTCACCTTATCGCTGGATGAAATGAGACTTGTCTGCATTTCGTAGGCTTTGCCGCGCGTTTGCTTAATTGTGCTGACAAAATTATTCTTCATTTCATCAACGAGATATTCAATCTCTTTCGTCTCCGTCTTGCACGCTTTACTATTTTCCTTGCCAATGATTGTCTCTTTAATAAATGTCTTCAGATTCTCAACCGGCTTCAAATTCTTCTTAACGGTAATCGGAATGATAATGATGAGGATGAAAATGACTGCCAACGAAATAATAACCGAAATGGTTAACAATGTATTAAGCTGCGCATTCACATTCTCTTCCGGAATGGCAATTCCAAGTGTCCAATTACATGTTGCAATATTTGCTGTCGTAACATAGACACTGTTTTGATTGTAATCCTCTATTTTCGTAGCAAGTTCTGTACTTTCCATAACTGCTTTGATAGAGTCCTCAGCTGCTACCGAACCCTCAGCCGATGGCAAATGAGCTGCATCCGGATGTGACACATAATTGCCGTCACCATCAATCAAGAATGCATAGACACCCTCTTCAAAGTTGACGCTCTCCGTCTTGTCCACAATTTCCGTAATATAAACATCCTCGCCCGCTACACCAATTAATGTATCTCCGTCATAGATAGGAGTTGCAACTGTAATCATCATTTCATTGCTGATTTGATCCACATAAGGTGCGGAAACAATTGTCTGATTCTGTTCTACCGCACTTATATACCAACTTCTTGTTCTGGCATCAAAATCCTCCGGTAAGCCCTCCTCGGAACCTGACATCATATACAGTTCCTTATCCGCAAATGCAATATAAATATCCGCTACATCTTCTCCAACGCTATCTTTGTATCCTCTGATGACATTCTTAATCGTCTCTCTGTCATCATACTGTCCGTATTTAATGGTACTTTCTGCAACGCCTTCAATCAATGACATCTTTTCACTCATGAAATTGTTGAACTGCTCCGCATATACATTGGAATTGAGCTTCAGTACATCCATTTGTCTTTCAATCAGTTTGTTATTGGCATTAAACATGATTGTGCACGACATAACCGCCATCGCGATTGCTACAATGAGCAAAATGGTACCTGTTAACTTTCCTCTGATTGTGTTGAAAAATTTCTGCTTCATCTTTTGCTTCCTCCTTGAATAAAAAATGACTATGAACAAATTATACGCTCAATAGTCACTTTTTTCAATTTACTTATTCAATTATTTTATCTCACCTATTCCATTATTTTATTTCATTTGATTTGACGGTTTTACTTCATTTTCAAGTGGTGCTCCTGTGAAAAATTCATTCAGATTCTTCATCGTTGTTTCCGCAATATTGCTGAGCGCTTCTTCCGTTAAGAACGCCTGATGCGAGGTAATCAGCACATTCGGCATGGAAATCAACCGTGCCAGAACATCATCCTGAATAATGGTATTGGAATTATCCTCATAGAAGATATCAGCTTCTTCCTCATATACATCCAATGCAGCTGCACGGATCTTACCGTCCTTCAGGCCCTCAACCAGTGCTTCGCTGTTAATGAGTGCCCCACGGGATGTATTCAAAATCACCACTCCATCACGCATTTTGCGTATAGCTTTCTCATTGATGATATGACGGCTTTCCTTGGTCAGCGGACAATGCAACGAGATAATGTGTGACTTCTCAAATAATTCATCCAGCGTCACGTATACAATATCGCTGTTCACAATCGGAAACGGATCATAGGCAATCACATTCATGCCAAATCCTTTACAAATATCCATAAATACACGCCCAATTTTACCGGTTCCGATAACGCCCACTGTCTTTCCATGAAGGTCAAAGCCTGTCAAACCGTTCAGACTGAAATTATACTCACGAATACGGTTATAGGCACGATGCAATTTGCGGTTGAGCGTCAATAACATGCCCATTGCATGCTCCGCAACTGCATAAGGCGAATATGCCGGAACTCTTGTGACACGCATGTCATGTTCTGTTGCATAATTGATATCTACATTGTTATAGCCTGCACAACGCATTGCTACAAAGCTGATTTCACGTTTCTTTAACTTTCTGAGCGTATCTGCACTCAAATCGTCATTGACAAACGCAACTACTGCGTCACTTCCCTTGGCAAGCACTGCCGTCTTGGCATTTAATTTCTCCTCATGATACACAATCTTATACGACGGATACTTCTTTAACTCCTCATCAAAAAATTCCTTGTCATATGGCTTGGTATCAAAAAAACTGATTTTCTTCATCGTTATGCTCCTTTCCGGAACTTATTGCTACATAATACGTTACCGTTTTACCCATTACTTATTAATCTGTTACCACTTCATAGGGCCAGTCATTAATTCCACCAAACTCTACTACGTTAGTGTAGCCCATTGCAACCAACTGTGCGGATGCCTTTTTACTGCGGTTTCCACTCCTGCAATACACCAATATTAGTTGGTCTTTGTCGGGAAGTTCTTTTTCTGCTCGGTCTGCTATTTCAAAGTCTGGAATTAAAATCGCTCCCGGAATGTATCCGGCATCGTATTCTTCCTGCGTCCTTACATCCAAAATGATGTAATTCTCTTCCTTGTCCATGTATTCTTTTGCTTCTTCTGCACTTACTGAAATGTATGTGTTCACCTCGTCAGCCTGCCCTTTTCCCAGTTTGTTATATGCCAAAAGCAGCACTATGGCTACGATGAGGCATATCAGAACTATTATTCCCTTATTTTTCATTCAATATTCTCCGTTTTTCTCACTAAACTCAAAATCAAATTACATTTTTCATATGCCGAGCCATCAGCATCTTAATCATATACTGACATGTCTCAGTCAGGTCTTCTTTGTTCACAAATTTCTTCAATTCTCTATTATTGTACTTCACCTTTGTTAATCCAATTGTTTCAAGTTCGCGATCCTTCGCTGCTGCATACGCTATCTTCAAATCTCCGAAACTCAATCCTTCAATAAACACAAATGCCGATATTCCTGTTTCCAAAGGGTTCTGCAATAAAAAGGCATCTCCGTAATAAATCGAGAATTTGTATCTTCCTTCTCCGCCTAACTTAACACCTAATTCCTCGTTCACGCCTCTGATGATACAATTCTCCAGTGATATTTTTGACTGGTCAAATGTCAAATCAGTAATAATGATTGCTTCATTCATAGAAACATGCCACTTATCTTGCGTCATATTAATGAGATTACCCGACCTCTTTGCAAATACAATTGATTCTTCATCCTCAAGGATAATCAAAACATCCATTCCGATTGCCGTCAAAAAGTACTTCAATTTGTTGTATTCTTCTGATAATTTTGTTGGTGCCAAAGTAGGATTCGTCACATATAACTCCTGAAAAATAGCTGCCATTACGCGATGTGTATAGTAATCACTCTTATAACTCTTTATCTTCAATGTTGCTCTTTCATTTTCCCCTTCGCGACTTACATCCATTCTTTGAATACCGTAGACTTCACCATTGAAATACGGTTCACTGTCTTCCACCTTTTTAAGAAATACTTCTGCAACTTCTCTCTTTTTTCTCTCAAAAACTTCTTGAAACTGCTGTACAGAAATATTGACGCTTTTTGCAACACGATTCAAAAAAGTCTCTTCCTGATCCTGAAAGAAATCCTGACTCTTTGTCCATTTCGTATTATCAAACTCCGGCTTGATTTGCAGTATTCGTTCTTTGATATCAGCCGGCATGCTAAAGAAAAAATCATCATTGGGCGGTCCTAACAGAATCTCTTCCTTTCCGTTACCGATCTCATAAAAAGGGTCCCCATGCGCAAGGGAAATAATTCCTATATCTTCAAAGTTAACTTCTTCTTTCTTTATTCTTCTTCGGATCCCTGACTTTCTAACTCTTTTTTTGATGGCAGATATCACATATGGCACCAAAAAGCCCAAAATGAACCATACAAAATCTTTTATATCAAAAATATTCACCAAATAGCTAATCCATGTTTCTTTCATCGAATTCCTCCTTCAAAATAGAGTACCACTTTAGGTCTATATAGCAACCATCCTTTACAACACTTTGTCTGCTCATCCCCTCATAGACCATCCCTAATTTATTGTAAAAAGCATTGGCGCGACCATTTTCAGCCATTACATTTAAATAAATCCGATGTAAATTCAACTCATGAAAAGCTATCTTCATAACATCTATCGCTGCGTAATAGGCATATCCCCTGCCATGATATTTTTGCCTTGTGACAATCGCCATTTCTGCACACTCGTTCTTAACATCAATATCCTTAAGACTTATCGTTCCGCAGTATTCATTATTCTCGTCCACAATTGCCCAATGTCTGTTCTCCGGCTCTTTTTTATGAATAAATTCTCTTACATCACTTTCCGTCATATCAGCAAATCGAACCGCAAACCAGCAATTTACTTCTTTGTCATGCATCCACTCAAGCATTGGCATTATATCCTGTTCCTCTAATGACCTTATCATCTGTATCCTCCGAATTATGCAGTTTGTGAAACTCACTTTATATTTTACTATACTATTCAGAAAAAGAATAGGACACACTACAAAAGTTTTTATGAAACACTTGACAAGTAAACTTGGCAATGCTAATATATGTCTTGCAAAGTAAACTTGGCAACATCCAAAGGAGGATTCTATTATGAACAAGGAAGAAATATTAGAAAAAAGTAGATTGGAAAATAAAGATTTGGATTTATATGAGCAAGAGGTGATTGGAAAAGCCACAAATATCAGCGTCGTTGCTGCTGCCGGTCTGTGCTTTATATTTTTCTTCGTACAAATCATGCTCGGACAGGGACAAGACTATGGCTTGTGGGCAATTTTGTGTATTATTGAGGCTACTATCTTTATTTACAAGGCAATTAAATTGAAACGTACCCATGAAATTATTGTAGCCATTATGTATTCTGTTCTGACCTTTGCAACGACAGCAGCGCATATCTATCATTTGATTTCTGCGTCAAAGATGATGTAGGTGTATATATGGAAGACAAATTAGTATTAAAAAATAACTTAAAGAAAGCCAGAACAGAACACAGTCTGTCACAAAGCCAGTTGGCAGAAATGGTCGGTGTATCCCGCAATACCATCAGTTCCATAGAAACAGGCCAGTTCAACCC
>DATESB010000007.1:0-12445 GCA_035271065.1 Lachnospiraceae bacterium
TGAAGAGGCAAGAACCGCTACATTTACGGATGAAATGGCGATTTTCAGCGTGAACTGGTGGGGAGATATCCCGATTCTTGGTAAGGTTCCAAAGGAGATGCAGTCCATTCTGTCAGAGGAAGATGTGGCAACGATTAAACAGCCTTTGGATTTCTTTGGCTTTAACTGCTACAATGCAAATAACCTGCAGGATGACCATGGAACCGGCAATCCACACAGATACCCGGGTGTGCCATCTACAACAATGGGTTGGCCGATTACGCCGGATGTGTTGTATTGGGCATCCAAGTTCTGCTATGAGAGATATCACCTTCCGATTTTGATTACGGAAAATGGGATGTCTAATCTGGATTTTGTAATGCGCGATGGTAAGGTGCATGATCCCCAGAGAAGTGATTTCATTTTTACTTATTTACAAGGACTTAAGAGACTGACCGACGAAAATGTACCGGTGATTGGCTATCTGTACTGGTCTTTCATGGATAATTTTGAGTGGACATGGGGATACGACAGACGATTCGGACTGGTTTATGTGGATTACAGGACACAGAAGAGAACCGTCAAGGATTCCGCATATGTGTACGCTGATATCATTAAGAACAATGGAGAGAATCTGTAAGATAGATATTGAGGAAGGTACGCATTGATGAAAGGAGCAATCTATGAGATTAGGCATTGCAACGAATTTGGAACACCGCAGTCCTGAAGAATGGGCTGGGCAAATGAAGCAACTGGGTTGTGGAAGTGTTTTATTTCCGGTTGATTATACAGCTCCGCAACAGCAGATTGATGCTTATCAAAAAGTCGCAAAAGACTACGACTTGGTCATTGCAGAGGTAGGCGTTTGGTGCAGTCCGCTGTCTCCTAATGAAAAAGCGCGCGAGGCAGCCTTGGAACGTTGTGTGAAACAGCTGGAACTTGCAGACTATGTGAAAGCAAATTGCTGTGTGAATGTGTCAGGTTCTGCCGGAGCCAGGTGGGATGGTGCATATGCTGAGAATTTCAGTGAGAAGATGTGGGAACAGGTTGTAACCAGCGTGCAAACGATTATTGACAAGGTTTCTCCCAAACATACTTATTATACGCTGGAGCCCATGCCGTGGATGATACCGATGGACCCGGAACAATATATGCAGCTGATTCAGGATATCGGACGAGAACGATTTGCCGTACATATGGATGCGATTAACTGGATTACCGATCCGCAGAAATACTTCTTCAATAAAGAATTTATGGAGAATGCATTCAAGAAAATGAATGTGCGCATTAAGAGTTGCCATATAAAGGATGTCAGATTGAAAGAAGAATTCACGTGGCAGTTGGAAGAGTGCGAGTGCGGAGCCGGCAATATGGATTTGGAGCGATACGCAGAACTGGCAAATGAAATATCACCTGACATGCCTATGATTATTGAGCATCTCCATAGTGATGAGGAATACCTGAAAAGCCTTAGTTATGTGAAGAATTGCCTCAAAAAATATATTGTATAATTTTATTTCAAATTCCTCTTGACGATTAAAAAATGGGGTATTATAGTGTTACTACTGCACTTTTTTCGCCGCTGGTGTTGTATGCAATCGTACAAGGAGGATAAGATGGACAAGAATATCAGAATTAAAGGTTTGACACAGAATAATCTGAAGAACGTTTCTTTGGAATTGCCACGCGGGAAAATCATCGTTTTTACGGGGGTTTCCGGTTCCGGTAAGTCCAGCATTGTATTTGATACAATAGCCGCCGAATCACAGAGGCAGATGAACGAAACATACTCTGCTTTTGTGAGAGGAAGACTTCCCAAATACGAAAAACCACATGTAGAACTAATTGAAAATCTGACAGCCTCAGTGATTGTGGATCAATCACAGCTTGGCGGAAATGTTCGTTCCACAGTTGGCACGATATCGGATTTGTATGCTTCACTGCGTCTGTTATTTTCACGTATCGGACAGCCATATGTCGGAACTGCGTCTTATTTTTCATTTAACGATCCCAACGGAATGTGTCCGGAATGTGCAGGTATCGGCAGGACGACACAGATTGATATTGAGGGATTATTAAACCTTGAAAAGTCATGGAATGAAGGTTGTGTCAATGATTCTATGTTCAACCCAGGCTCTTGGTATTGGCAGCAGTACACAGATTCAGGGTTGTTTGATTTGGATAAAAAGTTAAAAGACTATTCTGAAGAAGAATACAACCTGTTGGTTTACGGTTCCAGAATAAAGGGCGGAGAGCAGGAGAACAAGCGAGTACAGGGCTTAATGCCGCAATACACCCGTTATCTGCTGAAACGTGATTTGAGTAATATGAGTTCTCATACAAAGAAAAAATCAGCAAGTCTGATTAAGGAAGAAATCTGCCCTTGCTGTCACGGAAAGCGATTGAATGAAAAGGTTTTGGAGTGCCGTGTCATCGGTTATACCATCCACGAGATGTGTGAGATGGAATTTGCAGAGTTGCGAGAGGTATTGGCAGGTGTGACAGATCCGCGTGTGGCAACAATTGTGCAGACATTGTGCAATTCGTTAGACCGTATGATAGAGATTGGACTGCCGTATCTGAATATGAACCGTGAATCTTCTACCATGTCAGGTGGAGAAGCGCAGCGTCTGAAATTGGTACGTTATATGGGCAGCGCTTTGACAGGAATGACTTATATCTTTGACGAACCGAGTACAGGATTGCATCCACGCGATGTAGGCAGAATGAACCGGTTGTTAAAGAGTTTGAGAGATAAAGGCAATACGGTGTTGGTTGTGGAACATGACCAGGATGTCATTTCTATTGCTGATGAAATCGTAGATGTCGGACCACTTGCCGGAAAGCAGGGCGGACGGATTGTATATCAGGGAAGTTATGAAAAACTGCTGCAATCAGATACACTGACGGCTAAGGCAATGCGCGTATGCCTGCCACTGAAGGAGCAGGTGCGTCAGGCAAAGGGATATTATCCAATCAGGAATGCTGGTTTACATAACTTGAAAGATGTGAGCGTAGATATTCCGAAAGGGATTATGACGGTGATTACCGGTGTGGCCGGTTCCGGTAAGAGTTCGCTGATATCAGGTGTATTTGCGAAGCAGTACGCAGAGGATATTGTGAAAGTGGATCAAGGACCGATTACGGCAACAAATCGTTCCATGCCGGCAAGTTTCCTGGGCTTTCTGGATGATATTCGGAAGTTATTTGCTGAGGCAAACGGTGTGGATGCAAGTCTGTTTAGTTTTAACTCATCGGGTGCATGTCCGGCTTGCCAAGGTAAAGGTGTGGTTGTGACGGAACTTGTTTTCATGGACCCGATTATTACAACATGTGAAGCATGCAACGGAAACCGATACAGCGATGAAGCATTATCTTATCAGTATCACGGGAAGAATATTCAGGAAGTTTTATCTATGACAGCGGATGAAGCATTTGACTTCTTTGAGACTCCGAAGATTAAGAAGAACATTGGTGCAATGCGTAAAGTTGGACTTTCCTATATGACACTCGGACAGCCGATGTCCACACTTTCGGGTGGAGAACGCCAGAGAATTAAGTTGGCAAAGCATCTGGATAAGAAGGGGAATATCTATATTCTGGATGAACCGACAACCGGACTTCATACAACAGACATTGAGAAATTGATGAAGTTGTTTGACTTGATGGTGGATAAGGGAAATACAATATTAATCATTGAGCATAACATGGAAGTCATGAAACGCGCTGACTGGATTATCGATGTTGGACCGGATGGCGGTAAGAACGGTGGTCAGGTGGTATTTACGGGAACCCCGGCACAGATGATTGCTGAGAGCGACACCATTACAGCAAGGTGTCTGAGGCAGAATGTTAAATAGTACGAGAGGAAGTGGCGAAAACTTGCCACTTCCTTTTTTATTGCGCTATAAGGCTGCTTATCTCATCGTCAGTCAGGGCGCGATATTCGCCCGGCTTAAGGGCTGCATCCAATGTGAGACTCCCCATAGATAAGCGTTTCAGATAGAGGACGTGCTTACCAACAGCTTCAAACATACGCTTAACCTGATGGAACTTACCTTCATAGATGGTTACTTCGATTTCTGAAATCGAACCGGCTGTCAATATGGTAAGTTCCGCAGGCAGTGTAGTAAAGTCTTCCTCGGGCTCTAAAAGTTCAGACGACTCCGACAATTCAGATAATCTCAATAATTCCGGCGAAATTTCCTTGTGTAAAAGGATACCTGTCCGGAATTTTTCTATGTCTTCATTTGTTACAAGTCCGTCGATTTTCGCATAATATGTCTTGCCTACATGTTTGGAAGGTGACAGAAGACGGTGCGCCAACATACCGTCATTTGTAATTAAAAGAAGACCTTCCGTGTCTTTATCCAGTCGTCCGACAGGAAACAGATTTCTGACACAACTGTCAGTTATCAAATCCAAGACAGTTTCCTGCTTCCTATCACGTGTTGCGGAAAGCACGCCTGCAGGCTTATTCAGCATAAAATACTCGTGTGTCACATAATTGATTTGCTGATGAGCATAGTGAATCATATCTTGTTCAACATCAACTTTTATGCTGCTATCGCGTACAACTTCTCCGTTGACGGTTACGAGACCTTTTCGTACAGCATTCTTCACTTCACTGCGGGTTCCGATATTCATATCTGCAAGGTATTTGTCTAATCGAATCAAAGCGACTCCTTTATCCTATATGATTTATATGATATTAATGACAGTATAGACGTAATAGGGCAGTAAAGGCAAGCCAAGAATACAAAAAAATGAAATCAATTTTTTTGAAAAAAGTTTGAATTATTTTTCATTTTAAGTGAGAGTTTTTTTGTTTTTTGGGTACTAATTGATAGAAACAAAAAGAACATAGCAAAAGTATGACGTGAGGAATGGCAAATGAGAAAACTTGCAAAGAAATTGATAAGCTGTATCATAACCGCAGCAATGATAGTGGGAGGACTGACACTGTCACCGATTACAACAGTAGAGGTACAGGCAGCAGCAACGACTAAAAATGTGAACTTGAGACTAGATGATTACAGCATCGCAGGAATCAGCGGCGTTAATGTGAATACAGCAAATGCAGCGACAGTACATTATGGGAAGTATCCGGATACAGAGGGTGTCGAGGAAGCATTAAAGGGAACTCCAATGCCATGGCGAGTCATAGGTTATAACGGAACAGGAGTGGCATCAACGTCAAACAGTGAGAATGCAACCTTGTTGGCTGCTGACCGGGTAATAAACAAGGTGCAGTTTTCGGTCAGTGATTTAAGCAATCAATATAGTGGCAGTACCTTAAAGGATAAAATAGAAATTATAGCAGGCGGGCTGACCACAATAGAAAAAGAGGCAGTTTCCCCCAGAACACTTGCAGTATGTGGCTTAAATCAAGAGGATCATGGTTCGGGACATGTGGGCAATGATGGATATTGCGATGGCATTACAGGAAGTGAAGTAACAAATGCAGTGATGTGGCCATTGTCAACATGGGAGACACAGAATTTAAATTCCAGCCTGAGAACCATTACCACATCTGCTCTAAGGACTTTTTGGTGGCTTCGTTCCCCAGGTTTTGAGAGTGATGTGGTCGCGAGTGCAGACTCCGATGGTCATGGTGGTTCTCCTGTTGATACAGGCGCTAATGAATACTACCACGGTTCTGCTCGTCCAGCTTTTAATTTGAATCTTTCCTATGTGCTCTTCAAATCGGAGAGCGGAGTGAGCAAATCGGATACTTTTACTGCTACCTCTGATGGAAGCGGAATCAGTTCCTGGAAACTGACATTAAGAGGTTCAGACAGTATTGATCCAATGAAAACAAGCGGAAATACAAATCTGCAGACAGGATATACGGTGGAAACACTTACAATCACCCATGGTGCAGCAGACAATTTGACAGGTGCTACACAGGTATCTGCCATGCTGACAGACAGTAATGGAACTGTATTATATTATGGAAAAATCAACGATGATATAGACGAAACAAGTTCCAATGTGACGATTCCGGAAGGACTACCAGCAGGAAGCTATAGTTTATATGTATTTGCAGAAACTGTAAATGGCGCTACTGAAACAGATTATGCATCCGCACTGGGTGACCAAATTACAATAACAGTTACAGGCCCGCCAGCAGTTACGTATCATACCATTACGACTGTTGCATCACCGACCAATGGCGGAACAGCATCCGGTGGCGGACAGGTGGCAGATGGTGGTAGTACAACTCTGACAGCCAATCCAAACAGTGGTTACAACTTTGCCAAATGGACATTAAGCGGTAATCAGGTTAGTACCTCCTCGAGTTATCCGATTTCAAATATTACAGCGGATGCAACCTATACAGCCGTGTTTGAAAAGAAAAGTGATTTTTCCCAAAATGAATCATCAGGAGAAGAACAGTTGTCCTCGGATAATACCAAAGATGCTTATGTCAATCCTCTTGTTTGGAATTACATGGCAGATAACTCAAACAGTCTTTGCCTGATTGAAAAGCAGGGCCCAGCCTGTGTGACAGCATTCAAGGCAGCAACACCGGCAAGTTATGCAGAAGCTTTCTCTTTTAACCTGCTATTGAAGGATAGCGGCCTATTCAAGCCGACCTTTGTGAAAAAGACAGGCAAGTTTGTCTTGAATATTCCAAAGGAGTGGCAGAAGCGGGGCAGAACCTTTGCCTTAATTGGAATTGATAAAAATGGAAAGACCAGGATTTTTACCGATAAAGATTTCAGTGATGAAACCATTACCACCACACTGGATATAGAAGGGTATGCATTTTCACTGATTTATACTGACCTGGTAGGCACAGAACAAAAGGCTAACAAACCATCAGTTGGCACAAGTGGAGTCTATACGGTACAAGAGGGGGATACCCTTTCAGAGGTTGCGCAGAAACTTGGAAAGACAAGAAAGTATCTGAAGGAAGCAAATAATTTGAAAAATCCCGATAAGTTGTCTGTCGGACAGAAACTGCACTATTAGAATAGACAAGCTGGTTCCGGTTACCAATTCCTGCTGAAATGATTTTTGCGATATTGTAACGGTGTCATGTCTGTATATTTGCGAAATACAGCAGAAAAATGGCTCTGTGAACAGAAACCAAGGTACTGACTGATTTCTGCAAGTGTATATTCCGAGTAACGCAGCAAACTTTCAGCTTCTTCAATTCGTCTTTTATGAATAAAAGACGTGATTGTGATGCCGGTTTCCTTCTTAAAGAGATAACTCAGATAAGTGGGAGAAAAGCCAACATGTTCAGCAAGTTCATTCAGTGTAATGTCATAATGCAGATGGCTGAAGATATATTCTATGGTGAGGTTGATTTCATAGGAAAAGGGAGTATCCACCTTGGAAGAGCGTACGCGAGAAGCAAAATCGATATGCATCTGAATGTAGAGTGCTTGTATTTCTTCTGCAGTGGAACATGCATCTGCCTTTTGGATATACGTGTCACTCAAATGATAGGCATCCTCTTCAATCATACCGCCTTCTACGGCAAAACGTGTTACAAGTGTCACAGAAGCAATGAAAATGTACAGTTGTTGTCGCGTTGGGTCCTTGGACATAATTCCAAAAATGGAAGCTTTATAGGCCTCCACTTTCCTGCAAACCGCATCTACATTACCTTCCTTAATATAACGCAGAAAGCCAAGCTCTTGAGAATAACGGTGGTGAGCCCTTACCTGTTCGCGGTTTTCAAAGACCTCTGCTTCTAAAGCAGTTTCAATTTCAGGTGTGGTGGAGATGGCGTGTTGTTCTTTCATTGCGATTTCCTCGTGTGTTTATAACTGTGTATGAATGTACATTCTATTATAAATGTAATCGTTGAGCAAAAGCAAGATAAAAACATAAAATTGTGACAAACTGCGCAAAAAAGTGATAAACCATAAACAATTTGTATGATAACGTAGTATGAGGGGATACATAGGATGTAAAGGAAGAAAGAGGGTATCAAAATGGATATTAAGAATTTGGTTGCACAAATGACATTAGAAGAGAAGGCAAGTATGTGTTCCGGAATGGATTTTTGGCATACACAGCAGATTGAACGTCTTGGAATTCCGGCAGTGATGGTAAGCGATGGTCCTCACGGGCTTCGTAAACAGTCTGATGAAGCGGACCATCTCGGTATCAATGACAGTATTACAGCAGTGTGTTTTCCGGCTGCCTGCGCAACGGCATGCAGTTTTGACAGAGATTTGCTAAATGATATGGGTACAACACTCGGCAAGGAATGTCAGGCAGAGAATTTGTCTGTATTACTCGGACCGGCGGTGAACATCAAGCGTTCTCCCTTGTGTGGCAGGAATTTTGAATATCTGTCGGAGGATCCTTATCTGACCGGAGAACTTGCAACTGCATATATCAAAGGGGTTCAGTCACAGAATGTCGGAACTTCTATCAAGCATTTTGCAGCAAATAATCAAGAACATGAGAGAATGTCATCATCTTCTGATATAGATGAGAGAACTTTGCATGAAATTTATCTGCCGGGTTTTGAAACGGCTGTTAAGCAGGCAAAACCGTGGACGGTTATGTGTTCCTATAATCGTTTGAATGGTGTATTTGTCAGCGAGAATAAAAAATTGTTGAACAATATACTAAAGGAAGAATGGGGATTTCAAGGGATTGTGCTTTCCGACTGGGGTGCTGTGAATGATAGAGTGGCAGGACTTCTTGCAGGATTGGAACTTGAAATGCCGGGAAGTTATGGTGTCAATGATGCATCGATTATACAGGCAGTACAAAGTGGAAGAATGGCAGAAGAGGTACTTGACCAAACAGTAGAGAAAATCCTGACAATAGTATACAGATTTCTGGAAAATAGGCAGCAGGAGACCTTTGACAGAGCGGCGGATCATAAGAAGGCAGTTGAGATTGCAAAGCAGTGTATCGTTTTGCTTAAGAATGACGGAATTCTTCCGTTTAAGAAGGATGAAAAGAATATTGCTTTTATTGGAGGATTTGCAACAACACCACGCTACCAAGGTGGCGGAAGTTCTCATATCAATTCTTACAAAGTTGATTCCACCTTGGAGTTTGCAGGAAGATATGCAAATATTTCTTACGCGGAGGGATTTTCTGTTACAGAAGATAAAGAGGATGACGGATTATTGGCGGAAGCCATTGCACTTGCTGAGAAGTCCGACAAGGTTGTTGTATTTGCAGGATTGCCGGATTCATTTGAGTCAGAGGGCTATGACAGGTCACACATGAGACTTCCTGCGTGTCAGAATCATTTGATAGAAGAATTGATTAAGGTACAGAAGAATATTGTGGTTGTATTGCATAATGGTTCACCGGTGGAACTACCATGGGCAGATGAGGTGAGCGGAATTGTGGAAGCATATCTCGGTGGAGAAGGAATTGCCGAAGCAATTGCAGATATACTATTTGGACAGGCAAATCCATGTGGTAAACTGGCAGAGTCATTTCCGTTAAAACTAGAGGATAATCCGTCGTTTCTGAATTTTCCGGGAACAGGACAGAGGGTCAATTATGCAGAGGGAGTCTTTGTGGGTTATCGTTATTATGATACCAAGAAAATGGAGGTGCGTTTCCCGTTTGGATTTGGTCTGAGTTATACGACATTTGCAATTTCTAATTTGCAGGTCAGCGCAAAGGAAATCAAATCTTCAGATAAATTGACAGTGACTGTTGATGTGACCAATACCGGCAAAATGGCAGGCAAAGAAGTGGTGCAGCTATATGTACACGATACAACCGGCGCAGCAATCAGACCGGAAAAAGAATTGAAGGGATTTAGTGCTGTATTTCTGCAGCCGGGCGAAACTAAGAGTGTTTCCATGACATTAAATAAACGTTCGTTTGCGTGGTACAATGATGAAATCAGCGATTGGTATGCAGCAACAGGCGATTATGTATTGATGGTTGGTAATTCTTCCAGAAATATTGTTCTTGCCGAAACGATTCACTTGACCAGTGAAACAGAACTTCCTTTTATTGTGAGCAAGGATACAATGATTGGAGAACTACTACAGAATCCGAAAACGGCAAACTATGCAAGAAAGAAACTTTTACCGATAATAGGCGGTGTGATAAATGATGATGATGAAAACTGGGCATTGATGATGGAAGCAATGGCACGATATATGCCACTGCGTTCACTGCGCAGCTTCAGTGAGATTACAAATGAGGAGATTCTGCGGATGGTGGAGGTTCTGCAGAAGGCGGAGGAACTGAATACACCGCTGTGATTTGTAAATTTGTCATAAATGGGCTATACTATGCTATAGATTACGTTTATAGATTATGGTCATGGAGGAAGAAAGATGCGTATCGGAATGGGATATGATGTACACAAATTAACAGAGGGCAGAGATCTCATTATGGGTGGCGTGCAGATTCCGTATGAAAAGGGATTGCTCGGACATTCAGATGCAGATGTTGTGATACATGCAATCATGGATGCATTGCTTGGGGCTGCCGCACTTGGAGATATCGGAAAGCACTTTCCGGATACGGATCCGCAATATAAGGGCATTTCGAGCGTTGAACTGTTGAAGCAAGTTGGCAACTTATTAGAGAAAGAGCAATATTTCATTGAGAACATTGATGCAACGATTATTGCACAGGCACCAAAGATGCGTCCCTATATCGACGAGATGGTGAAGAATGTAGCTAAGGCTTTGACGATTGACGTGAAACAAGTGAATATCAAGGCAACGACTGAAGAGGGATTAGGCTTCACCGGAAGCGGAGAAGGCATCAGTGCGCAGGCAATCTGTATGCTTACAACCGCCGCCGATATGATTGAAAATATGGCAGCAACAAAGTTGGTAAGTGCCGATGAGACCGGAACTGTTATAGAAAATAAGTGCGTCGGCTGCAGTGGTTGCTCAATGTCAAAACAGTCCCTTATATAATGAATTATGTAAACGAATTATGTGAACCAATTGGGCGCAGGAGAAAGAATAACAGCGAAAAAGCCCAAAAAACTTTCTTTTTTGGGCTTTTTCAACTTTTCAAGGCTGCTTTTGTCCAAATATATGCTTTATGTAAACTCGATTTACTAATAATGGAAACATTTTGGGCTTATTCATATCCTATTGACTATATATGCCCAAAGTGCGGCGGAGAAGGAGCAGTTCTGGGCGTATGACATGATGTGACCGGAAATGGCAGCAGGTAAGGAATAGCAGCTGGCAAGGGCAAGTAGGTAAGGAACAGCGGGTAAAGTAGGCAAACTAAATTTTAGGTGTTGACATTCGCGGAATATGCGCATATAATTGGTGGCAATACAGAAATAATTTGATAAATGCCTTGATGGTGCACAAGATTATTATTTTCTGCCAGAGAGAGGAAGTCACCGGCTGAAAGCTTCCTTGAGTTCAAATAATAATTCAATTTCACACCGGAGCAGTTTCACTGAAGGGTATATGATATCATATGTAAGACATAATATCAGCGCATAGTTTAGTGCGTAGCCGGTAGGTGAAGACGTCACTGTACGTTACACAGAATGAGTGCTCACGAAATGACCAAAGAAATGATAAAATGAAATATCAGAAGACTTGTCGATGTGAGAATTTGGGTGGTACCGCGAAACTATAAGCTTCGTCCCTATATATTATGATATAGAGACGGAGCTATTTTTAATCTGGGAACAAGAAGTGTAAGTGAGTGCAGATGGAAAAAGGAGAATCAAGATGAGTGAAACAAAACAAAAAGTAATTATGCTTGGCAATGAAGCAATTGCAAGAGGTGCCTATGAAGCAGGCGTGAAAGTTTCCGCTGCTTATCCGGGTACACCAAGTACTGAAATCAGCGAGAATCTGGTTCAGTATTCTAAGAACGGCACAATCGGCAACGGAGAACTCTATTGCGAGTGGTCACCAAATGAAAAGGTTGCTATGGAAGTGGCAATCGGTGCATCAGTCAGTGGCGTGAGAGCCATGGCTTCCATGAAGCATGTTGGTGTCAATGTAGCAGCAGACCCACTCTACACCAATGCATATATGGGCGTAGGCGGAGGACTTGTACTTGTTGCAGCAGACGATCCGGGACTTTACAGTTCACAAAATGAACAGGATACCAGAATGGTAGCAAGAGCTGCACAGGTTCCTGTATTAGAGCCGTCAGATTCACAGGAAGCAAAGGATTTCATGAAGAAAGCCTTTGACATTAGTGAAGAATATGACACACCTGTCATATTGAGAACAACAACCCGTTTGGCGCATTCCCAGGGTATGGTTGAATTGTGTGAAAGAACTGAAGTGCCTGATAAGCCGTATGAAAGAAACGTAGCAAAGAACGTTATGATGCCGGCAAATGCAAAGAGCCGTCACCTTGTTGTAGAAGCGAGAAATAACAGACTGATAGAAGAAAGTTGCAACTTTGACATCAACAAAGTTGAAATGAATGATACTAAAATCGGTATTATCACAAGTGGTATTCCGTATCAGTATGTAAAGGAAGCACTGCCAAATGCGTCTGTATTGAAACTTGG
>DATESB010000008.1:0-14538 GCA_035271065.1 Lachnospiraceae bacterium
GTATATCGGGTAATTTCATAAATTTGTGAGAGCATCTCTCCTGCCGTCAAATTTCGTTCCAAACCATCTATCGTTGAAGCACAGAATTTACAACCCATTCTGCATCCGACCTGTGACGAAATGCAGACAGAATTACCATGCTTATACTGCATCCATACACTCTCTACTACATTGTCATCCGAAAGTCGCATCAAAAATTTCTTTGTTCCGTCCAATTTGGATTCCTGTACCTGCAGAACCGTTGCCGTTTGAATGGCATAGCGCTCTTTCAGCCGTTCCCGTAATTCTTTTGAAAGGTTCGTCATTTGGTCAAAATCAACCACTAATTGCTGATGCAGCCATTGATACACCTGACCTGCCCGAAACGGCTTTTCATTCATCTGTGCCATATCTGCCTGTAGCTCAGTATATGTAAGCGATAAAATATCCATTTACGCCTCCCTGATTAGTCTTGCCATAAAGAACCCGTCAGCCTGATGAATCCCCGGCAGCAATTGCAAATAACCTTTTGCTGTTGTTTCACTCTGTAATTCTTTTGGCAAATACGGATCAAGCGCATCCAAACGATAAGGATAATGTTCCAAAAACCAATTCAAATTGTCTTCATTTTCTTCTATATTAATGGTACAAGTACTGTATAATAGCACCCCGCCGACCTTAACGTATTGATAAACCGTCTTAAGTATCTCACGTTGTAATGCGGCAAGTTCATCCTGCTGTTTCAAACTCATTTTATACTTGATATCGCTCTTACGCGCTAATACGCCAAGTCCTGAACAAGGCAAATCTGCAAGCAATATATCCGCCTGTTCCACTGATTGTTCATCAAAAATAAGTGCATCTGCCTGTACTGCCTTAACATTCAAAACTTTACATCGTTCTATATTATGCTCAATCAGTTCTATCTTTGCTTCTGTCAAATCACGTGCTTCAATGAGTCCCGTATTCTTTAACTTATCTGCCAAATGAAGTGATTTTCCGCCCGGTGCCGCACACACATCAATGATATGAGCGCCCTCCTTCGGTGCTGCAATCTCGCCAATCAGCATGGAACTGATATCCTGTATCTGAAACAATCCTTCACGAAATGCGCGAATGGCATTTACATGGTCATACCCCTCAATTTCAAATGCATAGTCCAAATATGGGGCTGCTTTAACTGTAATGCCTTCCTGTTCTAACGTTTTCCTGAGTTTTTCTGCCGTATTCAAGTTCAGATTACAACGAATGGTAGTCGGCTGCTCTGCAAGCAATGCCGTACACATTTTCTCTACCGTATCAAACTCATATGCTGCGCACCATTTTTCCACAATCCACATCGGCATCGAATATCTGACAGAAAGATATTGTAACGGGTTGTCGCTCTTTACCGGCTCTTTGACAGCATCCTTACTTCTGCTGATATTACGAAGTACACCGTTCACAAATCCCTTCAGATTATGAAATCCCTTTTTCTCGGCAAGTTTCACAGCCTCATTGCATACTGCTGATGCCGGAACAGAATCCATATAGAATAACTGATAGACACTCATACGCATAATACATCTGATGACAGGTTTCATCTTCTGCGTCTTTACCTTGGAAAACTGATCGAGGATATAGTCAATCCGTATCATATTCTCCAGCGTACCCTCGCAGACTCTTTGTATAAATGCCCGTTCCTTCTTATCTAAATACTGATACTTCTCCAATACATTACGAAGCACCACATGAGAATGTGCATCCTCTACTGTTATTTCCAACAGAATGCCCAAAATCAATTCCCGAATATTAACTCCTGTTTTTTGTTTGTTATTTCCGGTATCAGTCACGTCTTCTGCCTCCGCCAAACAATAAAACAAGTCTGAGTAATTGCAGGATAGAAGATGCCCAAATGGAAATCACGGCACCAATTAACACCAATAAATACGTACTGTCAAAATAATAAAATGGATACATCGTTCTCTCCTATCAAATCTAATTCAATTGCTCACCAACAGCAATCTGATATCCCAAAAGGAAATAGGCCGTACACATCCGCTTCTTTCCTTCTAACTGCAATTCTTTAATTTCAAGCATGAAGTCGCCCGTATTCACAAAGATTGCCTGCTTTGTCACCTCAGCAATTGTACCCGGAACTCCTGTTGATTTTCTGTCAGTTACGCCTGCACGCCATATCTTAAGAACCTTATCATGTAGAATAGCATATGCACTTGGCCACGAATTCAAACCTCTGATCATGCGTTCAATTTTAACTGCACTATGTTCAAATCGGATATGTCCCTGTCCCTTGGTTAACATCTTCGTATGGGTAGCTTCGTTGTTATTTTGCGGAATCAGCGTTACATGCCCTGCTTCAATAATACCAAGTACCTCAACACAGAGTGCTGCACCTGCCACTGCCAATTTATCATGAAGGCTGTCACCTGTTTCGGTTTTGGTAATCGGTACGATTGTTTTTAAAATCATATCTCCGGTATCAATGCCTTCATCCATCTGCATAATGGTAACCCCGGATTCCTTCTCACCGTTTAAAATTGCCCACTGTATCGGTGCGGCTCCACGGTATTTTGGTAGTAACGAAGCATGTACACAAATACAGCCATATTTCGGCATATCAAGAATCTCTTTCGACAAAATCTGTCCAAATGCCGCTACCACAAAAATATCTGCTTCAAATGCACTCAGTTCCTCAATCGCTGCTACATCTTTAATTCGTTTTGGTTGTAAAACCGGTATATCATGTGCAAGGGCGCATATCTTAACCGGTGTAAACTGTACCGCTTTTCCTCTGCCCTTTTCTTTGTCCGGCTGTGTCACAACAGCAACCACCTCATGAGGACTGTCTATGATAGCCTGTAACGTGCCGACTGCAAAGTCCGGTGTTCCCATAAAAATTACTTTCAACTAAAATCCTCCTCATCCTCATCATCTGCAAGGTCTTCTACATTCATCAATTTTCCCTCTACGCGATCTACGTATAGTTTACCGTCCAAATGTTCCAACTCATGGCAGATTGCACGTGCCAGTAATTCTGTTCCTTCTAATTCATATGGTTTCATTTCTCTGTCATATGCAAGTGCTTTGACGTAGTTTGGTCTCGTCACAATACCAACCTTACCCGGAACACTCAAGCAGCCTTCATTTCCTGTCTGCTCTCCCGATGTTTCTATAATTCTCGGATTGATTAAAACGTGCGGACCGTCCCCTGCATCAATCACTACTATTCGTTTCAAGATTCCCACCTGCGGTGCTGCAAGGCCGGCACCCTCTGCATCATACATTGTCTCAAACATATCATCAATCAATGTACGCAGTCTCGGCGTCATTTCCGTTACTTCTTTGCATTTCTTAGTTAATACTGCGTCTCCTATCTCTCGTATCTTTCTGGTTGCCATTGCTGTTTCCTCCGTTAATATGCATTCATCGGGTTGAAGTCAAACTGTACCCGGATATCTTTGTGAAGCCTTATTTCCATATATTGTTCCAACTTATCCTTGCATTCTGTCAGTGCATCGTACTCCGTCGTCTTAACATAAATAATCCTACGGAACACATCACTGATTTTCTTAATAGATGCATCCGTTGGCCCAATTACATTTATTTTAGCACGATTTGGTTCTTTTTTCATCTCATTTGTATATGTTTGCAATACTTCAGCAAGTTCTGTGCTGTATTCGTCTGTTTCCGTTTCCTTTATTCCCTCCACCAAAACAGCCAGCATATGTCCGGTTGGCGGATATTGCATGAGACTCCGATAACCGATTTCCTCTTCATAAAACCCAACATAATCCTGTCTGGCAGCTGCCTGTATACTATAATGTTCAGGACTGTAAGTCTGTATCACAACTTCACCGGGGTGCACATCACGCCCTGCTCTTCCCGCTGCCTGCGTCAATAACTGAAAAGTTCTCTCAGACGCTCTGTAATCATTAACGTACAGCGACAAATCCGCCGCCAAGATACCCACTAAGGTTACATATGGAAAATCATGTCCCTTGACAATCATTTGCGTCCCTACCAGTATATCCGCTTCGCGGTTGGCAAATGCACTCAATATCTTTTCATGTCCGTCCTTTGTTTTTGTTGTATCCATATCCATGCGCAAAACACGTGCTGTCGGAAATGACTTTTGGATTAACTGTTCAATTTGCTGTGTTCCCGCTTTCATCCCACCGATATATTTTGAACCGCATTCAGGGCAATTTTTCACCTCAGGCTCCTCATATCCGCAATAATGACAGACGAGTTTATGATTCTTATGAGCAGATAATGCCACATCACAATGCGGACACTTCATCACATGACCACAGGCACGACAGGACACAAAGCCTGCATATCCACGCCGATTCAGGAACAACATGATTTGTTCTCCCTTTCTCAGACGATCTTCTATCAACTCATGCAACTGATCACTAAAAACAGAACGGTTACCCTTCTTTAATTCTTCCCGCAAATCTACAGTATATACGGTTGGAAGTTTTGCATCAATTGCCCGTTCCTTTATTTCATATAATTTATAGGTGCCACATTTCGCTTTATAATAGGAAACTACAGACGGAGTTGCCGAACCAAGTATTAGTGTAGCATTGTGTAGTCTTGCAAGTTCTGCCGCAACTTCTCTGGCATGATACTTCGGCATCGTGTCGCTCTTATAAGCTCCCTCATGTTCCTCATCAATAATAATCAATCCCAATTTGGCAAACGGTGTGAACAATGCAGAACGCGGGCCTATCATTACATCCAGTTCACCTCTTTTTGCACGTTCGAACTGATCATAACGTTCTCCGTCGGAAAGTCTGGAGTGCAGGGTTGAAACACGGTCACCGAAACGTTTATGAAACCGCATGACGGTCTGATAAGTCAATGCAATCTCCGGAATAAGTACAATGACCTGTTTTCCCTCACATATGATCTCTTCAATAATTTCCATATATACTTCTGTTTTGCCACTTCCCGTAATACCATGTATCAGACATGTTTGATGACAATCATTTTTCAAATCACTCAGAATTGCATCCGCTACAGCCCTCTGTTCTCCATTCAGCGTTGGCTTGGCTGTCATAGTTGATTGTTGCTTTACCGGATTGCGGTACACCTGTTCAGATGTCACCTGAAGAATGTTCTGTTCCTCCAATGCCCTAATCACGGCAGCTGAAATATTCAGTTTCGCAATTACAATATCATAAGAAAGAACGCCTTCATTCACCAGTTCCTGTAGCAGCCTTGCTCTTGCCGTTTGGTTTTTCTGCCTGTAAAAAGCCAACTTTTCAGTTGCCTCATCCTCACTCAAAGTAAGAGTCAGATACTTCTTTTCCTTTGGCTTCACCTGCTTCTTAATCGGAAGAACCGTCTTAAGCGCTGTAATCATTGTAGAACCGTAGTTGGTCTTCATCCACCATGCCAGCTGAATGAGCTTCGTCTCAACAAGCATATCATCCGTTACAACACCTTGCAGATATTTCATTTTTTCTTCCGGATACTCCGCCTTATCGGTCACTTCAAGTACATACCCTTTAATTAAGCGATTGCCTTTACCAAACGGTATCTGTACCAAAGTCCCAGGCTGTATCATCCCTTGCAGTTCATCAGGAATTAGGTATTGAAATGACTTATCCAATTTTTCATGTGAAATATCAACTATGATATTTGCATACCGTTCATCCATCAGTTTTACCTTTCTGCAATGTTACATGCTCTGGTGATAAGAATACCATAAAACGATATTTTTTTCAAATTACATACAACATTTAGTGGTTTTTTTATTTTTTTTATGTATAATTAGAAATATGTGAAACATTTTCCTATTTTGAATCGTTATATGATTGTATTCATGACAAATGTAACTACCCATTCCAATTAATATGGAATAAAATGAAAAACGGTATTGACATTTACCCATTGTTGTATTATTGTACTATTGTATTATGTCATTAATACAGTTGAGGAGGTACATATTTTGGCTTCACTGATTACAATTAAAGATATGTGTAAAATTTATAATCCCGGCGAAAATGAAGTGCGTGCACTTGACCATATTGATCTGTCGATTAATAAAGGAGAATTTGTCGCCATCATCGGTCAATCCGGAAGTGGTAAATCAACCCTTATGAATATGCTTGGTTGTCTGGATATCCCCACCAGTGGTGATTATTACCTGAATGGTTCGGATGTCTCTTCTCTTGAAGACGATGAATTGTCTGATATTCGCAACCATGAAATCGGTTTTATTTTCCAGGGTTTTAATCTGATTGCCGGTCTCACTGCACTTGAAAATGTTGAGTTGCCGCTTATGTATCGCGGTATCTCCAAATCAAAACGTGAGCATATGGCAGTTACAGCATTAGAGAAAGTTGGGCTTGCTTCCCGTATGACGCATAAACCCGCTGAGATGTCGGGTGGTCAGCAACAAAGAGTTGCCATTGCAAGAGCCATTGCACAGGCACCACCGATTATTCTTGCCGATGAACCTACCGGTAATCTTGACTCTCACTCTACCAGTGAAATTCTTGATATTCTACAATCACTATATAAAGAAGGACGTACCATTATATTGATTACCCATGATAATGATATCGCCGCTCAGGCACAACGTGTTGTAAAAATAAAAGACGGTAAAATAGAAAAAGATTATTTTAATTAAGGAGAAGAAAAATGAAATTGTCATTCAAGAAAAAAAACACGGTTGATACTCCCGAAACATTGGAAAACTCTGAAGCAGTGGAAAACTCCGATATGGAGATGCTTGATTTGAGTGCTCCCAAAAAGGACCCCGCAAAAGCACGTAAGAAAAAGAAAATCATCAAACGCTGTATCATTGGCGGTATTGCCGTTGTTATCGGTGTTCTCATTATTGTTGTTAACCAATCCGCAAAGAATGCAGTTCCCATGTTATCCGTCGTTGAAGTAACTACAGGTGATGTTGAGGAAACAGTAGCAGGAAGCGGTTTTGTCAACAGTGAAGTGACAAAGACTTACTTCTCCCCGGTCAATGCAACACTTGGAGAATTTTCCTATAAGATGGGCGATAGCGTAAAATCCGGTGATAAACTTTTGACATTTGATACATCTGAACTAGCCATCGAAACTGAAAAGGCAGCTCTTACTGCTGTTGCTGCAGACGAAGGTTATCAGCAGTCACTGGCAGACAGTTCTCAGGCAGCAAAAGATTATGCTGTTGCCAAGGCAAATGTTGATACATACAGACTGTTAATTGTTGCACAACGTAACTATATCAATGACTTAAATGCTGCTATTACCGGTAAAACCAATACCCTTGCCGATACAGCACAATGTGCACGTGACGGTATTCAAAAGAAAATTAACGAGAAAAATGATAATCTGAATGATATATCCAAGGAATTACTTGATCTTGGAACCGGCCCCGACGGAATGCCTGTCTCCGCAAATCAGGCTCGATATACAGAACTGAAAAAGGAATCTCAGGACATTTCGAATGAGATCGGCGACTTGTCTGCTTCGTTGAGCAGTGTTTACTATCCTGCTAATACGATTGCAGAGAGCAGACAACTCGCCGATGCTCAAAACCTACTGTCAGATATGCAATCCTATCTGGCTAAGGATGAAGGCAAAATGGAAGCAGCCGAGCAGGCAATGCTTGATGCACATGAAAAGGAACAACTAAAGGCAAACAACGAAGTTTCTCAGTTAACTGCCCAACAGGCGCAGGATGATTTGAATCAAGCAACAACCGGTATATTTGCAGACTTCAACGGCATTATATCTGAACTGACTGCTGTCAGTGGCGGTCCCGCTACCAAGGGTACTGCGCTCTTAACCGTTCAAAGTACCGATGATGTCATGGTTGCTGTTTCCATATCAAAATACAACCTCGCCAAAGTGAAACTCGGTCAGAAGGCAACCGTTACCGTGGCAGGCAAAGAATATGAAGGTACTGTATCGAGAATCAACGGTATTGCTACCGCAAATGCTTCCGGTACTCCTGTCATTACAGCCGAAGTACATATTGACAATCCGGATGAATCCATTTATCTCGGAGTTGAAGCAAAAGCTGTCATCCACACAAATGAAGCAAAGGGCGTATTACTTGCTCCTGTAGAAACAATCAATACAGATACAAAGGGCGATTTCTGCTATGTAATCGAGAATAATATTCTTGTTCGTAAAAATGTTGTAACAGGCGTTTCGTCTGATACATTTATTGAAGTAACAGAAGGCATAAAAGCCGGCGACAAGCTGGTAAGCGATTATACACAAACTTTAACTGAGGGAATGGCCGCTATGGAAATGCCTGACTTAGGCGATGTAAGCACCGGAACCGATGAAGTAAACGGTGAGAGTACAGACAGCGATACAGATACTGAAGCCGAGTAATCCGAATCCACGAGGAATCTTATATGACACAATTATTTGAATATATTAAAATGGCATTTCAGAACCTGCGCTCCAATAAAGGGCGCTCGCTTCTGACCATGCTTGGCATTATTATCGGCATTTCCTCTGTGATTATGATTATTTCAATCGGAAATGGTGTCAAGGGAAGTATTAACAATACTCTGAATGAATTTTCCGGCGGACAGATTGGTGTCTCTCTGGATCAAGAAAAGCAAAAAGATAATATGATTATGTTTACAATCGATGATATGGAAGCCATAGAACAGAATGTGCCGCATGTCAAGGGAACAACTCCCGGCGACAATTATCAATTCTGGCCTACAGTTACAGGTGAGAAAGTTGAGAATGTTGAAGCACTACTCTATACAGGAACACCTGCTATGCAATATGCTTTCCCTGAACCGATTATAAGAGGTCATTATTATACAAGCGAAGATGTTGAAACAGCCGCTAAGGTATGTGTTATCTCAGAAAGCGGTGCCAAGCAGCTCTATGGCACTATTGACAACATCATCGGCATGCCGATTGAGATTAATCTTTGGGGTATGTCAGCAGAATTAACCATTATCGGTATTAAAGAAGACAGTGAATCTTCCATGTTAAATATGATGACCGGTGCAGATGTATATCCGATTCTTCAAATTCCTCATACAACCATGGCATCTATTTTTGAATGGAATGCTTCTGAATTCAGCAGATTCTTCATTTTTGCAGAAGACCAGGTCTATACCAATGAGGTCAGCGCGGCTGCTGTCAAACTTTTGGAAGCTCGATACAATATACGTGGAGAAGGCATATTTGTTTTGGATAACAATACCAGTTTCTTAGATACCATCTCTACTACAATGTCAGGAATTACAATCTTTATTGTTTTTGTTGCTTCTATCTCACTCCTGGTTGGCGGTATCGGTGTTATGAATATTATGTTGGTGTCTGTCACAGAACGTACAAGAGAAATCGGCATCAGAAAGGCACTTGGTGCCAGAACGAAAGCCATTATGACACAATTTCTTTCCGAAGCAGCCATGATTACACTAATTGGTGGCTTAATCGGAATTATCCTCGGAGTTGCCAACGCATATGGCATCTGCTCTATATTATCAGCAACCGGAATGTTAGAATGCTCGGCAGAAGTAACCTTTTCAACCGTTCTGATTGCCAGCATATTTTCATCCGGAGTAGGACTTTTCTTTGGTATTTACCCGGCAAAAAAAGCCGCACGCCTGAGTCCTATTGAGGCTCTAAGACATGAGTAAAAGTTAAATATTTTTATATTTATAATATATACATAGAAAAGAGGCGCAATTATGACGCAATTCTTCGAATACATCAAGATGGCCTTTCAGAATCTACGTGCCAATAAAGGTCGTTCTCTTCTGACCATGCTTGGTATTATCATCGGTATTTCTTCCGTAATCATGATTATATCGATTGGTAATGGTGTCAAAGGAAGTATTGACGATACCCTGAATGATTTTGCGGGTGGTCAATTATTTGTCCATCTGGATGAAACGAAGCAAAAAGAAAACATGTTTGAATTGACAGCAGACGACTTTGAAGCAATTGAAACGAAAATTCCGCATGTCATTGCTGTCACTCCTGAATATTGGGTATATGGAACTGCTATGGGCGCAAAGGGTGAAGAAACAGATGCTATTCTAAAAGGCGGTAATGAAGGATATCGATATATCCTCAAGGAACCGATTGTCAAAGGCTCCTATTTTACAGCGGAAAATGTTGATGCAGGCGACATGGTTTGTGTTATTACAGAAAGTGGTGCTCGGAAAATGTTCGGCACTACAGATAATGTCATAGGCATGCCAATTGAAGTCACATTATGGGGCATGACTGCTGAACTGACCGTTATCGGCATACGTCAAGACAGTTCATCCGCAATGCTGAATATGATGACAGGGGCAGATAGCAGTATCAGTGTAGAAGCTCCCTATACCATATTTAATTCCTTTGGTTTTTATATTGAAGGCTTTGATGGTGCCTATATCATTGGTGAAGGTCCGGAATACTCCAGCGATATCTATACTGCAACCATTAATCTGTTGGAAGCACGTTATGATGCACGTGGAGAAGGATATTTTCTATTACAGGACTTTGCTGACAGCATGAGTACCATTACCACTGCTTTAGATGCCATTACAATTTTCGTTGTATTTGTTGCTTCTATTTCGCTTCTTGTAGGCGGTATCGGTGTTATGAACATTATGCTTGTTTCGGTCACAGAACGTACCAGAGAAATCGGTATCAGAAAAGCGCTTGGTGCCAAAACAAATGCCATTATGACACAGTTTCTTTCCGAAGCAGCAATTATTACACTTGTTGGAGGACTTATCGGAATTATCCTTGGCGTTGGAGGTGCAAGCGGTATCTGCTCCATACTGACTTCACTTGATGTTTTGGAATGTAAAGCAGAGATTACAGTTGCAACCGTATTATTTGCAAGTATCTTCTCTTCTGCCGTCGGTATCTTCTTTGGAATATATCCGGCTAAGAAGGCAGCAAAGTTAAGCCCGATTGAAGCATTGAGACATGAATAAAAAAGAAGGTGTGCCCAACATTGGCACACCTTCTTTTTTATTCATTTACATATCACTTGAAAGAATATCGCGTATAATATCACGTTCATCCATGGGATACTTCTGTCCCTTGATTTCCTGATAGTCTTCATGTCCCTTGCCTGCCAGTACAATTACATCGCCTGGCTGTCCGTTATGAATGACATATGCAATTGCTTCACGGCGGTCACAGATTTCTACATATTTCCCGGAAGTTCTTTCAATGCCCATTCGGATATCCGCAATGATATCTTCCGGTTCTTCATCACGCGGATTATCGGAAGTAATCACGGTCAAATCTGCAAGTCTGCCGGACACCTCTCCCATCTCGTAACGTCGTATTTTAGAACGATTCCCGCCGCATCCAAACATACAAACGATACGTTTCGGATGATACTCTCTTAACGTTGTCAGCAAACTCTCCAATGCCATTGCATTATGCGCATAATCAATCATCAGGGAAAAGTCATCCGATACCTTAATCATTTCAATTCTCCCCTTAACCTGTGCCTGTCTAAGTGCTCTTACAATATCTGAGCGATCAATGTTAAAATGTCTGCACACCGCAATAGCGGCAAGTGCATTATAAACACTGAATTTACCCGGCGTATCTATGGTCACTTCCAAATCAATTAAACCTTCTGTTCTAAACGATACACCCAAATATCCCGGTTCTGAAACAAGTTCAATCTCTTTGGCACGCAAATCAGCATGTTCGCCTATTCCGAAACTCTCCAAAGAACAAGTATGATCGCGCGTAATTTTGTCTACATGCGCATCGTCCGCATTGACAATTCCAATCTTACATTGTCTGAACAGCAATCCTTTACATGCCATATACTCCTCAAAACTTCCATGTTCATTTGGACCGATATGATCCGGCTCAATGTTTGTAAAAATTGCCAAATCAAAATTAATTGCTTGTGTACGATACATCATTAGTCCCTGAGACGAAACCTCCATTACAACCGCCTGACAGCCCTCATTTACCATTTGACTCAAATAGTCCTGCAATACATAAGATTCAGGAGTTGTATTAGAAGCCGGAATATGCTTATCACCAATAATGGCTTCTATGGTACCGATTAACCCAACTTTGTAACCGGCATTTTCAAGAATAGACCTAATCAAATAAGTGGTGGTTGTCTTTCCCTTTGTGCCTGTAATACCAATCATTTTCATTTTATCTGCCGGATGTCCAAAGTATGCAGCACTGATATGTGCCATTGCATAACGTGTATCCGAAACTTTAATCACCGTCACATGGTCGGGAACGCTTACTTCCTTTTCCACAATTATTGCGGTCGCACCGTTTGCCACAACCTCTGCAGCAATACTGTGTCCATCAAAATTGGCTCCACTGATACATATAAAGACACAGTCCTTTTGAACCTTTCTGGAATCGTATACAACTTTATCTACCATGATTTCGGCAGACCCCTGTGTGCATTCGTACTCAAAACCCTGTAATAATTCTTTTAATGGTCTCATACTCTTGTTGCATCTCCTTTGAACCTGATTTTTACATAAGCGGACTGAAAATCTTGAACACCCTTCCTACTATCTTTTCCCATACTGACACCTTCTTATATTCCTCAGGTGTAATCAAAATACTCTGTTTAATTGTGTGCTGAAAATCTCTCTCAATATCTTCAATCACTTTATTTTTATACATATAGACAGCGCATTCAAAATGATGATACAAACTTCTGTAATCAAGATTGATTGAACCGACCACTGCACGTTTGCCATCTGCCACAAATGATTTGGCATGCATAAAGCCCGGCTCGTATTCATATACTTTAACACCTGCCTTCATTAAAGGCACATAAAATGTCTTGGCAATATAAAATGCAATCTTCTTATCCGGAATATGTGGTATAACAATTTTAACATCTACTCCGCGCTTTGCTGCAAAGCAGATTGCCGACAGCATTTCATGATCTACGATCAGATACGGCGTTGTAATGTGTACATAATCACATGCCTTGTTCAACATATCACGATATACATCCTCTGCCACATCCTCTTCATTCGTCGGTTCGTCACCGTATGGAATGACAAAACCGTCGCCCTCCTTCGGCAGCCTGTCAGTCTTTATGTTGATATACTTGGCATAATCCTCTTCTACTGTCTCACCAACATTCCACATCTGCAGAAACAGCATCGTCATACTGCGGACAGCGTCACCTTCCACCTTAATTGTGGTGTCCTTCCAGTATCCATATACGACCTTTTGATTGATATACTCATCCGCCAGATTAATACCACCCGTAAAAGCTACTCTGCCGTCAATGTCTAATATTTTTCTATGGTCTCGATTATTTTGGTGGGTAGACAACATCGGCTTAATCGGAGCATATGCCTTTGCCTTAATCCCATACTTTTGAAGTTTCTTTGCATAACTGTAAGGAAGTGAAGCAAATGCACAAGTACCGTCATACATCACCCTGACCTCAACGCCTTCCGTAACCTTACGTTTTAGGATATCCAAGATGGTTTCCCACATCATACCTTCACTAATGATAAAAAACTCTATAAAGATAAACTTCTTTGCTTTATTTAACTCTTCCTTAAATGCAACAAACGCATCCTCACCTACGGGATAATACTCCACTCCGGTATTCTGATACGTCGGTGCGCCGCCGGTATGTTCCATATAGTATGCCAGATTGGCCATATATGGGCTGCTTTCCTGCAGGGCTGCTGTCACTTCCGGCGCCGTCTCACAGTACAGCCTTGTGGCTTCTTTTACGCGGCGCATACTTCTTTGAAGTCCAATTGTACCCGGATTCACCTGAATGAGGATATAGAGCAATGCGCCGAAAATAGGAAATACACACATCGGAAGCATCCATGCCATTTTGAATTCCGGTCTGCCGTCACGATTGATGACAAAAATAATGATAATCATACTGAAAATCAGAAAACCGGTCATATAATAGTCCAGATAAGCTGATACTTTCGTATATAAAAATAAGAGCACCCCCAACTGCACCAATAATAACAGGCATGAAATCATGGCGCGACTGAACAGTACTCTGAATAAGAGCTTTCTGCTTTTATGTTTTACTTTGGTAGAAATGTGTTCACTCATGATGTGTATTGTATCCTTATTTCTGAATGGTAAACAAAGGTAAAAATCCTACAGTATCAAAGATACCGATGACTTCCGCCTTAGGATGTGCCAGCACCACCTGACATCCCTTTCCATTCGCTATCTTCTTTGCTTTCAACAAAATGCCAAGTCCGGAACTGCTGATATAAGAAACCTCCCCAAAATCAAATATCACTCGCTTAAAGGATGCTTCTTTCAGTTCATTGACTGCACTTGAAAATTCCGGAGAAACCGGAGTGTCTATTGCACCTGATAATTTAATGATGATATCTTGTCCACGTACGTCTTTTTCCACTCGCATACTCGTTGTCATCCTTTCGTTTCCAGTGCACTCCTCCTCTGACATTATATATTATATACTATATTTGCGAAAATGTTAACAAAAATATGGGAAATATATGATTTGGAGAAAATAGAAAAAGTAAAACAAAGAGAAATCCCACGGTTTAGGCACCGTGGGATTCGTTCTCTTATGAGGGGGGAGATAGTGAGTGT
>DATESB010000009.1:0-21836 GCA_035271065.1 Lachnospiraceae bacterium
CTTTTTTTTATGATGCGATCTCGTTCTCGACTCATTGAACCCTCCTGTGCGACAAAGTTTTTCTTCTATTTTACTTCATCTGTACAGAGATTCGTAGTTTTTTGCATAATTTGTGCGAATTATTTTTACCTTTCAGATCTGAAATGATTAAAGTTAAGTAATTATACTGAAACACCAAGTTCTATTCCAAATGAAGATGCCATTCTCATTGCTTCCGATTATCTTACAGGTCAATTCAAAGCACCTGATAGTTTATTCAAAGTATCTGATACCTCATTCAGACAAACTGATGAGTGAAAATAAGGTTTGAGCTTAAAAGGGATATTCCAAGGTAGCAATTGGAATATCCCTTTTTTTGATTAAATACAGTAGTGGATTCTTGATTAAGTTCTTGTATAGAAAGTAGCCTTCCCCCGACCATGTCTTTCTATTGTGCCCTCATTTGCAAGGGCCTTTAATGAATTTTCTATGGAAGCTCTTGACGCTGTAGGAACAAGTTCCATAATCTCACTCTTAGTAAACTTACCAATCTTTTGTTCAGTAGCTCGTCGTACCATCTCTACAACCGGCAGTTTTTCATCAAATAAATCTACCCTTTTTTCAAAATCTCTGTATGCTGCAAGAATAATTCCAAGAATATATTTGATAAAGGGTGTTGCATCATTTTCTCCTTCGTGCCAACCTGTTCCGCTTGTTCTAAGCACTTCATAATACTTACTTTTTGTTTTCTCAATTTTACTTTCCAAACTGATATATCTGCCAACTACGTAATCACAGCGATATAAGAGTAGTGTTGTAAGCAAACGACTCATTCTCCCATTCCCGTCATTAAATGGATGAATACACAAAAAGTCGTTGATAAAAATAGGAATCAACACAAGTGTATCTAAATCGCAGGAATCCACAACCTGATTAAAGTTCTCGCAAATTGCGCTAATTGCATCAGGTGTCTCATATGGTGCCATCGGTGTAAATATGACTGTCTGCGATCCATCCGGATGCGTTTCAGCAATCACATTTTGAGTATTCTTGAATCTACCACCAATTGCCTTTTCAGAATACTGGTATAAATCTCTGTGCAACTGTAAAATGTATGAATCTCGAAGAGGAATATACTCATAATTCTCATGGATTGTATTTAGGACATCTCTATATCCCATGATTTCTTCTTCATCTCTATTTCTAGGGGTTGTTTTCTCCTTGCAAAGCTGTCGCACTCTTGTGCTGGTCGTAACAATACCTTCTATCTTGTTAGAAGCCTCTGTACTTTGAATCTTTGCAATCTCTATTAATTTATCCAGTGTTGCCGGTTTCTGTTTCAAGTATAGTTCTTGTCTTCCCTTAAACTCATGAATCTGAGCCACAAGTCCCAAAATTTCAGAATCCCACTGTTTTTTTTTCAATTTGGAATAATTAAATTCTCTCATTTGCCTACTCCTTGCTTCTTTCGCCTAATTATACCATTCTATTAGGCGTATTTCAAGTGCAATAGGTGTATATTCCAAAACATTAGCGCCTGGGCTACTCTCTCATTTTATAGTTCTTTCCCACATGGCATTTGTCTCTGCCTCAAACACCTCTCTCGGAAATAAAAGTTCCCTAAGCCTCTCATGTGTTTCAGAAGTAATTCCTCCTGCAGCAAATTCTGCTCCGGCACGTTTCACGGCTTCAAGATATGCATCTGTTTTTTCTTTTGCCTCCGGTACACGGAACAATTCACCCTGTCCGCAGAATATTGTCTCATAGACGCCTCTTCCATAGAGATGGTCAAACATACCAAGAACACTGTCATAGTTCTTTTCTGCTGTATAGAACCCACAGGTAGAAATCAATATGTACTTCTTTCCGCTCATATCATATCGAGCCGGATGACTTCCATTACCGACATTTCCTTCTACTTCTATCATATCTGGAAGTGCCATGGGGAGTTGTCGATCCATTACATTTTTCATTGCTCCCGGAATATTGAAGTAATATAGCGGAAAACTCCATATAATAATGTCTGCCCATAATTGACTCTCAATGACCGATTCCATATCATCCTGTATGATACATTTTCCGGGCGTTTTTATCCAACAACCAAAACATCCTTTGCACGGAGTTATTTGCATCTTGGACACGGAGACTTCTCGAACCTCCGCATTTCCCAAGCCCTCAATAAAGGCTCTGGTCAGTTTCATTGTATTGCTATTATCTCCTTTTGGACTTCCATTTATAATTAGTATTTTCATCTTATTTTTCCTCCAATTTTGCGATACAGGAATCGCACCATTCCAGCATCATTTGCGCATAATGAATACCAAATTCTCTCGTCATATTCCAATACTGTGTCTTTTCTTTATTCTTTACAATATCCTCATAGAATACGGTGTTGAGATCGGCTTTTGAAATGCTCATAAGTGTTTTCTGACAATCTTCTCTCATTGCCCGAAAGTGTTCAATGCTGTCTCCTTTTGATAGTTCTCCCATAAAAAAAGTTTTCATTAAAATGGGGAAATTCATTTTCTTCCCAAAGTCTTCATCCAACAACCATTGCTCAAGTTCAACCTTTCCCTCCTTAGTAATCGAAAAAACTTTTTTATCCGGCTTTCCGCTTTGTTCAACAATTGTATCTGATACAAATCCTTTTGCACTTAATGTTTGCAGTTCTCGATAAATCTGACTGGTGTTGGCGGACCAAAAGAAATTGAGAGAGTCACGAAATACCTCCATAATTTCATATCCTGTCATCTCACCATAATTTAATAGTCCCAGAATTCCGTGTTTTAACATGAGATTGCCTCCTTTCATATTCCACTTGTTGAATATATTATATTCCACAAGTGGAATATTGTCAACATCTTTTTCACACTAAAAAAGCCTGCCTGAATTGTTTCATACAATTCAGGCAGGCACTTCTTATAGAGACCTTTGCATTCTACTTGCGTTTTTCATAGGAACTTTTGTATTTCTATTGCGCTTTTCATATGAACTATTGCTTAATCATTTAATAAATACACTGTACAACTATCGTCCCCCTGATGCGTAACTACCTTCTCCAACCCATACTCTTCTACCGAAACCTCGCCCTTTGGAGACTTAACTAACGTAAATTCAGCTAATCCGCCCACCAGACATTCCTCTCGATCCTGACCGGAAATCAGATTTCCCAAGGAATAATATACAAGCATTTGATGTCCGTCTTCCCTTGTTCTCATTTCATAAGGCTGCAATACGTGCGGATGCGTTCCAACTACCACATCTACACCATGTTCTATCAACAAGTCCGACCAGTACTGCTGGTCTTCATCCACTTCCTCGCTGTATTCTGTCCCCCAATGTGCAAACACAATCACTGCATCTGCATTCATCCTTGCATAATCCAATTGCGCAATCACTCTGTCTTCATCGCAAAACTGCTCCACAAGATATGGATATTCTTTCGGCGAAGGTATCCCGTTTGTGCCATACGTATAATTCAGCAAAGCAATTCGTATCCCGTTTTTCTCAACAATTTTAACTGCTGCCTCTTCGTTTGGTGGATTAACTCCAAGATACGTCAGCTCTTCCTGCTTTTCATAAAACGACGTTGTAACCTCAATCCCGTAAAGTCCCTTATCCAGCACATGATTCGTCGCCAGCGTCACAATATCAAACCCGGTATTTACAATTGCATCTCCCACTTCAATAGGTGTTCCAAATCTGGGATAATCACTAATCAATCCCTCATCCTCAACAAATATCGTCTCCTGATTGATAGATGCATAATCCGCCTGCTCGATTCTCTCCTGAATGTTCTCATATAAATAATCATATCCTTTGTCTTCATCCCGCAGTACCCGCAAATGCATCAGATTGTCTCCCGCGCACACAAAACTGACTCTTTCTTCTTTTGCCTCTCCAACAAGTTTCAAGCCAAAATCCAGCCATTCCCATACCATGCTGACATCTGCCCTATCTGTAACAATCAGTCTGTCATGTGAGCCTCTTGCAATCGACGACACTTCATACCCCAGCGCTGAAGACATCCAAACAGCACGAAGTTTACTATCCTTTGTATCATCCCACTGGTAAATAAAGATATGCTGTTCCAGCCGGATATCATTATGTTTCACCCAAATCGGGCGGTACTTTCCATAACTGCCATGTTTCCAAACCAGCAGAATCAGTTCATTCTTTCCGTCATGATTGATATCATAGGATAGTACATCCTGCACAAACCAATCCCGATTCGTTTCAAAAACCGTCGACTTTTCCATTTGTATACTGAGTGTTTGCTCCTGCAACAAGACCTGTGCCCCTTCGTATTGGAACTCTTTCTCCTGCCAATCAATCCAATTCGGCAGAAACATACCCATCCACCAGCATAAGAAGATGGCAGCGATAGACATTATCGCTGCCGCCAATCCAAATAGCATCTTCTTTGCAAATCCTTTAGTAATCATATTCCCACTGACTCCTGTAACTCTGCGTCCATTCCGGTTGTTTGATACTTTCATCCTTCTCATAAGGTACCATGTTTTCATCCATGCCCATACCAAGCATCTGTCTCCATTCAACATCTGTCAAGCGATTACCTATCGGCTGCATAAATTGATAATAAGTAAATACGGCACCCTTGGCAATTCTCAGTTTACCTTCTACAGGTACCACTACGTAAATCGTGGAAATGCCACCGATTGCCTGCTCCAAAACTGCTCCGTTTGGATCTGTTGCCACATCTACTACCAATGCAGCTGGATATTCAACACTACCCAAAACCCCATCATCATCCTGCTCTTTCACTGCCTCTGCCCAGAAATGCTCTATATTACCACCATAAGAACGAATCAATTCATAGTCCTCTTCTGTAATCTTGTCACCGGTCAATTCCTTCACCGATATTTCCTTGAGTCGATCTGAAAGTTCACTTAACCGCTCCAAATTCTCTTTGTCCGCTTTGCTGAGTACTCCAAAACTCTCCAAGCCTTCTGCGGTATTCTTGGTCAATGCACTTAATTTTGCATATACTTCCACTTCCGGCTCCACATATCCGCGGTCATCCAGCACCTCATTATCGCCACCCATTTCTGCCATAAACTGTTTTGAATAGAGGACGGTATCATGTTTCAATTCTGTAAAACTTGACAGGAATGACTCCACATTCTTTTTTGTCCACTCACTATTCTGCATGAATACCGGATAACCCTCTCCCTTTTCAGTCAAAAGCGGTCGTAACGTATCCAGCCATCCTCCATACAAACTTGCCCTCCACAGCAGGCTTGACGCATTTGCAATTTCTTCCCGTACTTTGTTCATATTCTCAGTATATCCCTGATACTCAAAGTTTCCGTCTTCCTCCAGCAAATCAAGTGCCACATCGGATCCCATAGCTGCCGGAACATCCAATGAATCCGGCAAATTTCGTGTATTTCCATCTGGGTTTTCTTTTACCTTGCTGTAACACAACTGCGTGAAAATAGCTGCATCCAAAGTAAATCGCTGTCCCATAAATCGATAACCTTTTGCTTCCTCTGTCTTATCTGTCTTCCCACCATCATCCATAAATACCATCGAATTAATGGCCGGTGGGTCTAATTCAGCTGTTAGCCTATGATACTTCTGAAATGCTTCTTCATTTCCAATTAATGACACAGATGTCACATTTTCTCCATATGCTTGCTGTATCAATGGATAATATTCATAAATTCCCGAATCATCACTTGCTCCTGCAAAAAATGCAGTGATTGAATATACCTTCTCCCAATTTTCAAATGACTCATCGCTTAGTGCAAGTGTCATGAGCAATGCACATCTGTCTGTCAGTTCATCCTTTTGAGTAAAATTGCGACGCCCATACCACATCATTGTCCGGAAATATTTCTCTAACTGTTCGTCGCCATCATAATAACCTCTTGGCTTATACTGCGAATAATCCTCAAGTTCATCAATTAACGGAGACTTTTCGATTGCTTCTGCAGCTGAAATCAATTCTAATTCCCGCTCTGCAATATCCTTCACATAGTTAGGTGTAGAAACATCTGCTCCTATCAGGGTGGCTCCAACTGTAAAGAATGCCACATTGATCTTTGAAGCCTCTTCCCACTCAGAACCCTTCAGTTGCTCATACTGGCTCATGGAACTCTCCTGCATGTCTTTACTCATATTCTTCACGGCATCTAAGAGATAATTCCGTTCCGTGTTTTTTTGGAGCATAGCAAAATATAAATGATAGGTATGCATCATAGAATCCACCGTAACAAAATTCGGTGTTTGCATATAACGATTATATTCATATTCATCAAAGAATTCATATCCTTCGCCATCCACAACTACAAAATAGTTCTTTGCAAGTTGATCCAACATATGCTCTTGTAGATGAATACGATCCATATTTTCGATATTCGAAAAATCCGATTCCACCTGATACTTCGGCACAGACGGAACATATTCGGGCATATCCAGATTGGCATTCTCGCCAATCAGGAAGTTTCTGCTTCCGCTGACAGCCAGTGAAAAGAAGCCTTGATTATCAATTGAAACATCCTCTGACACCTCATCACTAGCCTCGATCGGTTCTTTTTCCTGCTCCACGTTCTCGTCTTGTGTAACAACCTCTGGCTGCTCGTTCTTTGCAGCACATCCCACCATGATAGTTGCAGCAACTAATAAGATGCCAAGACAGATTCTTGTAACTAAAATTTTTTTGTTTTCCTTCATTTTACTCATCCCTTTTCTCCCTTCATTTCATTTAACAATGTAAAACCAAGTATCAATACGCCACCTATTATCTGAATGACCGAAATATTTTCCCGTAATATCAACACAGAAACCACCACTGCCGTCAATGGGTCAATATAACTGAGGATTGCCGCTTCCTGTCCCTTCAAATCCTTTAACGATGAAAAATAGAAACAGTACATCATTCCGGTATGCACAATTCCGACAATCAGTAGGTTCGCAATGCCCGACCATCCGGCCTTTTCTAAATGAATGCCTTCTGTCAACGCAACATATGGAATCAGCGTAATGACTGCTGCACTGAACTGTAACAGCGTTCGGTCAATTCCCGTTACATTCTTAATAAATTTATTGATAATCACCACAGTCGCATACAGCACAGCCGCCCCGAGTCCGAGACAAACACCGATAAAATGGTTGCTTCCCACTCCGGCTCCCATTAAATCAATGATTAACACCATTCCGATTGTTGCCATGATAAAACAGATAATCTGCTTAATAGTCAATCGCTCCCGAAACAATATCGGACACACAATAATGACAATCACAGGCGCAAAATAATAACTGAGCGTTGCAATCGAAACCGTCGTGTATCGGTACGCTTCAAAAAGCAAAATCCAATTAAAACCCATAGCTGCCCCGGAAATAAATAAAAGCGGCAAGTCTTTCTTAATCACTGCCAATTGCATCTTTTTCCCGGTACACATCTGATAAATAGAAATAACGATAATTGCAATAATTCCCCTGAACAGGGCTATCTCACCCGATGTCAGCGGAATATTCTTTACAAACAAACCTATTGTGCCAAATGCCACCATCGCAATGATCATTTTGCTTTTTGCTTGTGCTGTCATAGTATACTATTTCCTTCTTGCTTGATCTAACATTTCCTGAAGTGCCTCGTCGCTGACACTAATCCAAACATCTTCTTCCTCTGCATTTAATCCCAAATACTCTCGCAAGGTACAAGTTTCATCACTCTTGCCCCATTTTTCTGTATAAACATCAATTTCTTCAAACTCAATTTCGCCTGCCAGATACTTTTCTTTGAATGTACTTCCACTATTCATTTGATTCTTCCCCCTCTTTCTTATTTACTACTCTTTTCACATTTCTGACACAATTGTCATTTCTGTGTAAATACTATCTACCACCTCGCGAAGTTCCATATGTTCACAGTCTATGATAATCTCCGCATATTTTTCATAAAGAGGTACTCTCTCCTCATACAAGTCATATAATGTCTGGTTTATTCTCATGGAAACGCCTCTGTCCTTCAAGTTTCCCACACGTTTTTGCACCGCATCAAAGGATAATTTCAAGTAAATAACCACACCGATTTCTTGCAAATGTGCCATTGCCTCTGCTCCATAAACAGCACTTCCACCGGTTGCAATCACATGCTTCTCCACATTGATTGACTGATTGATTTTATTCTCTATGGCATTAAACCCATCTAACCCATTCTCTTCAATCAATTCCTGTAATCTCTTTCCCGTTTCTTTCTGAATTAGCAAGTCAGAATCCAGGAAATCATATCCCAACTTTTTAGCCAGTACGACACCCACCGTACTTTTACCTGCACCGGGCATTCCTATCAATATGAAATTGTCATGCTTTACTTTCTTCACTTGCTCCATTTTTCCTCTGCTCATTATATTTCTTATACAGCTCTTCCACGGCAAATGACACCTTTGTCACAACATTCTGTTTTGTAGGATAGCAGTAGAAAGAGTCATTCTCGGTTGAAATATCAATACAGTCAAACGGCTTTACATATACATAATCATATTCTATATGAATGCCGTACATACTCTTTGCGCTTCGGGTAATACAATATGGTTTTCCACGGTACATACCTTCTAGCTTCAACCCGTTCCTATCATGTGTCAGTTTTGCATTTCCCAGGTGAATAAACCTTTTGGCATGTGGCAGAGAATAGACATCTACCCAATCCTCAAAATAATAGGTTCCGGCTTCAATCTCTTTTCTGACTTCACTCCGCTGCCATTCAAACCAATCCGGTATGTGCGTGAAACGTGTTTCACCGTCCATCATATGAAGGTTACCATACTCATCCATTTGCCATTTTTTCTGACATCCTTCATGCCCACAGAATATGACACTACCGTCAGATTGCATTTCACACTCGGCTCCACACTCCGGGCATTTGTATAGTATCTTATGTAAGTTCTTCGCTCTGTCCGGTTCTGTTATCTTGATTTTATTGTCCCGCTGCCACTCATACTCATCATAGTAAAGTGATGTGCGTATTTTTTCATTGATTTCTTCCACAGATGCTTTTGCTATCTCCTCTGCGGTATAGATGCAAGTCATCGTTGAATACAGCGGCACTTTACGCGCATGATTGTGATCCCAAAACGGTGTATGCAGATAATTCCCATGATGCACCAGACAGACTACCGGAACCTGAAACATCTTAACCATCTTGCCAAGCGAATCAGGAAGAATTGCCGTCGTTCCGGCCGGCGAATATCTAGCCTCCGGATACATACACACAATATCCCCGTACTCCTTCAGGCAATAGCGTATCGACTTAATTAGGCTAAGGTCATTGGTAAACTTACGCTTGCAGATACAGCCTAACAACTCCATAACCAACGGTCTTCTGTAGTATCCGTCAATCGTCGCCACATTATTGACTGCATGCGGAAAGGTTGCAACAGCGCTCAAATTGAAATCTACAAAGTACATATGATTGGAAAGCAACAGATATGGCGGTTTAATTCCCTCCATATTGATTTTATCTACTTTATACTTAATGCCAATCAATGAAAATTTGCTGATAAGCCATACCAAGAAAGTAAACAGAAATAATGGCTTCCTTGGCTTAATCTTCACGTTATAGGGTGTTACGTTTTTCTTATAATTTACGTCCATTTGTCTTCTGTTCCTTTATCTAAGAGGTATAATCTTTCCTTATAAATCTTTAAAATGAAATTCTTTTCTTCCCTCTGCGTAATCTGCCACAATATGCCCATCGCCAAACAACTTATACTTATAAGTAACCAGCCCTTCCAAGCCAACCGGTCCGCGTGCATGTAACTTGCCGGTGCTGACACCTACTTCTGCGCCAAAGCCATATTTATATCCATCCGCAAAACGTGTGGAACAGTTGCAATATACACCTGCTGAGTCTACCAACTGCATAAATCTCTTGGCTGTCTCTTCGTCTTCTGTAATAATACTGTCGGTATGGTGTGAGCCATACTTGTTGATATGCTCAGCCGCTTCTTCCATGCTGTCCACCAACTTAACCGATATAATATAATCTAAATATTCTGTCTTAAAATCTGTCTCATCTGCATGTGCACATTTAATGATTTCCTGTACTTCCTTTGTACCACGTATTTCGACTGACTTTTCTTTAAATGCTTCCACTAAAACAGGCAGTAACTTCTCCGCTGCATTCCTGTGTACCAACAATGTCTCTGCTGCATTGCATACAGCAACATACTGTGTCTTGGAATCTACAATAACCGGAATTGCTTTCTCCATGTCAAACTTCTTATCTACATATACATGGCAAATACCGTCTGCATGTCCCATAACAGGAATTTTGGTATGATCCATAATATAACGTACAAATTCATTGGAGCCACGCGGAATCAATAAATCTACCGAGTCATCACATTCCAACAATTCAGTAATCTCTGAACGCATCTCTGCCTGTGCCATACATCCATCCGGTAATCCTGAGATCACTGCTGCATGGTGAATTGTCTCGAACAATGCTCTGTTTGTCTGCATAGCCTCACTGCCACCTTTTAATATTGCACAATTGCCACTTTTCAAACAAAGTGTTGCAATCTGCACCAGAGCGTCAGGGCGTGACTCAAAAATGACACCTATGACACCTATCGGACAAGTCTCTTTATATAAGCGCAGTCCCTCGTCCAATTCTCTGGCAAGCTGAATATGAAACAGTGGATCCGGTAGGTTAATCAAATCCTCTATTCCCTTGATGACCGCCGCCATTTTTTCTTCATCAAATTTAAGACGCTTTAATACAGGGGTTGCTATCTCCGCTTTCTCTGCCGCTGCCATATCTTCTTGATTGGCTTTGATAATTTGTGCCTTGTTATGTTCCAATGCTTTCGCAACAGCCCTTAATGCATTATTTCTGACCTCAACGGACAGAATTGCCATCTTCACACTGTCTTCTTTTAACTTTCTTGCCTGTTCCCGAATATTCATAACTTACTATACTCCTCCTAAAATAATTTCCATTTCTATCTGCCTTGTTGTTATTTATGAGCATGCTCCCTTAATAATCACTTATCGTTCCTCTCTGAAATACGGAAGACCGCAAGATGCCGGCTGCGTATTCTCTTTCGATTCTCGAATGGATGCAACCACCAGAATAATTGCCGTAATTACAAACGGAAGCATATCATAAAAAGCATCCGGTATCGGAATAAATTCTTTATTAACGTAATACTTCAATATTCGTAAAGCACCAAATACCAATGAGCCAAAAATTGCTTTCATTGGTCTCCATGTTGCAAAGATAACCAGTGCTACCGCAATCCAGCCAAGTCCGCCAACACAGTTACTAATCCATACACCACCGTTTGTAATCATAATGGTATAGGCTCCACCAATTCCGCAAATACCGCCACCGACAATGACATTAATATATTTCCACTTCGTTACGTTAATGCCCGCTGCATCAGCTGATGCCGGATTTTCTCCGATTGCACGTACATTAAGTCCCTGTTTTGTACGGTAATAGTAAAAGCCCAAAATAACGGCAATAACAACTCCAATGTACACAAACGGATTATAGGAGAACAATAACGGACCTATTACCGGTATATCACTCAGCCCCGGTATGGAAATGCTGCGCATCTGCTCCGTAATTCTTGCCGGTAGTTTCAACGTCCCTTCCTCTGATAAACTCAGACAATAGAAACCAATAAAGTTCGTAAATCCAATTCCGAAAATCGTCAGTGTCAAGCCGGTTACCGTATGATTTGCCATAAATGTAATCGTCAGCACCGCATAGATTGCTCCTCCCAGCGCACCTGCAATAAAAGCGGCCAAAATCGCAATCCAAAAATTATCTGTTCGATATCCAATCATAAATCCTGCAACAGCACCAATAGACATCATGCCTTCCACACCCAGATTCAAATGTCCGGATTTTTCATTCATGATTTCACCAAGCGTACCAAATAACAGAGGTGTTCCCGCAAGAACTGCTGCAACTAAAAACTTTACGATAAAATCCATTATGCAACACCTCCTTCTACTGCCTTTTTCCTTACAACAAATTTGTATCGAATAAAGAATTCACATCCCAAGATGAAGAATAGGATAATACCCTGCAGTACATCTGAACAATCAGTGGAAAGTCCATAACTTGACTGTACCACACTGCTTCCCTTTTCCAAAATACTGAATAACAGCGATACAATAAAAATAGTAATCGGATTTAGATTTCCTAACCATGCAACTATAATTGCTGTAAACCCGACACCACCTGCAATTCCTGCTGCAAGTGTCAAGTCAGAACCCGTTGCCTGTGTCATACCGGCAATCCCGCAAATTGCACCACTTAAGAAAACTGTTCGTAACATAATCTTTGGAACATTCATACCCGCATATGTTGCTGTTGCATGCGAGAAACCGACAACACTGATTTCAAATCCCTGTTTGGTCTTATTCATGTAAATATAGATAAATACAAACAGAATTAACGCGATAATCCAGCCAATGTGAACACCAAACACTTTCGGCAGACAGGCATTTGCATCAAATGTTGCAATCTTTGCAAAACCCGGATTTGCCGGATCTCTCCATGGGCCGTCTCTCAGATATGAAATGATATATAGTGCTATGTAATTCAACATCAAGGTAAACAAAGTCTCGTTTGTGTTATATTTTGATTTGAAGAAAGCGGGAATTAAGCCCCAGAGTCCTCCACCCAACATACCTGCCAGAAGCATTACAATGATTAAAATCCATCTCGGCCAGTCTGCATGGAACAATGCAAAATAAGAAGCAAAAATACCACCCATAATAATCTGGCCTTCTGCTCCGATATTCCAAAACAACATCTTAAACGCCAGTGTGACACCAAGAGAGGCAATAAACAGCGGAATCATAATTTTCACAGTTGCCTGAATTGCCATTTTACTTCTGAACGCACCGGAAAGAATTGTGCCATATATCAAAAACGGGTTCTGCTTTAAGCATAGCAGAAACAATCCACCGGCAACCAAAGAAAACAGCAACGCCATTAAACGCAGCTTTGTAATGCTCTGCTTTGTTAATTCACTTCTCTTTACTGTACGAATCAAGGGTTCTTTATGTTTGATACTTGTCTTTGTTTGGCTCATTTGTTCTTGCCGCCTCCCATCATCAGTCCGACTTCTTCTTTCGTTACATCTGCGGTTTTCACAACATCAACTACCTCACCATGATACAGAATGACCAGTCGGTCTGTTAATTCCAGCAGAACATCTAAGTCCTCTCCTATAAATACAACAGCAACGCCTTTCTTCTTTTGCTCATTGAGCAGATTGTATACTGTATAAGAAGAATTAATATCAAGTCCTCTGACAGGATATGCCGTAATCAGCACATTTGGTTTCGTCTCTATTTCTCTGCCCAAAAGAACTTTTTGCACATTGCCGCCTGACAACAGTCGTACCGGTGTTTCCGTTCCCGGTGTGACAATCTCAAGTTTATCAATCAGACCCTCTGCCAATTCCTTTGCAGGTTTACGGTCTATAAACGCACCCGGACTTCTCTTATAACTCTTTAGTAACATATTGTCTGTCATACCCATTGAAGCAACCAAACCCATACCAAGTCTGTCTTCCGGAACAAATGACATCGTAATACCCATATCCAATATTTCTTCCGGCGTCTTACCGACAATATCCTGGTCATGGTACATAATCTGTCCGAATTTAATCGGCATCAGCCCTGCAACTGCTTCACACAACTCCTTTTGCCCACTGCCTGCAATTCCGGCAACACCTATAATTTCACCTGAACAAATGTCAAATGATACATTGCGTAATGCCTGCGTACCGTCTGCACGCCACACATCCAACTCCTGTATCTTTAATACCTGTTTCACATTTTGCGGCTCCGGTCTGTCTATTTGCAAATCAACCGGTCTGCCTACCATCAATTCTGTCAACTGATGTGTATTCGTTTCCGAAGTCAATACCGTATCAATGGTCTTTCCTTTTCGCAATATTGTAACGCGGTCACTGATTGCAAGCACCTCATTTAACTTATGTGTAATAATAATGATGGCACTACCCTGTTCCTTCATTTTACGCAAGATTGCAAAAAGTTTATCTGTTTCCTGCGGTGTCAACACTGCTGTCGGCTCATCCAAAATCAGTATTCTGGCACCTCTGTAGAGAACTTTGAGTATTTCAACTGTCTGCTTCTCACTAACTGACATATTGTATATCTTCTTCTCCGGCTCTACTTCTAAACCAAATCGCTCACTGATTTCTTTTATTTGTTCCTTAAGCACCTTGGGTTTAACACACTTCTCTTTCGTTCCCAGAACAATATTGTCCATAGCGCTAAACACATCAACCAACTTAAAATGCTGATGTATCATGCCGATTCCAAGCGCTGCCGCATCTGTTGGAGAATTAATGGATACCTCCTCCCCATCAATTCTGATATGACCCGCATCAGGATGATAGATACCGGACAGCATATTCATAAGCGTTGTCTTCCCGGAGCCGTTTTCTCCAAGCAACGCTATAATCTCTCCGTATTTTACCTGCAAATGAATGTTATCATTTGCCTTAACCGTACCGAAACTCTTGGAAATACCTTCGCATTCTATTGCGAAACCGTTATTCTGCCCACCCATACATTGCACCGTCCTCGTACGTAAAATAAATTCTTTTCCATTATAACATAAAAGAGGTAGACTATTAAAGTCCACCTCTTCGTGTTTTTCATCTTTATTGCAATTTATTGCAAGTTTTACTTCTCTGTTACATTCTTGAAGTACCAGTCAATACCACCCTGGATGGTTGCATCGTCAAGTGTCTTGCCTTCTTCTCCAACTGTTGTTCCTTCATTTGTTTCGATAACACCATCAAATACATTGAAAGAGCCGTCTAACATAGATGCTTTTGCTTCTTCAATCTTAGCTGCTGCTTCCGGATCATTGAAGTCTGAAAGGTCTGAAAGTGTTACAAGACCTTCTGCCATACCACCATAGTAGTTTTCTCCGGTCCATGTTCCGTTGATCACGTCTTCAACTGCCTTGGTATAGTAAGCTGACCAATCCCACATAACAGAACACAATACTGCACCCGGTGCATCCTTGCTCATGTCTGAGTTGTATCCAACACCAAATACGCCGGCTTCTTCAGCTGCTGTCTGAGGGTTCGGTGTATCACAATGCTGTGCAATAACATCACATCCGTCAGCAATCAAAGCCTGTGCTGCCTGTGTCTCACCTTCAGGATCAAACCAACTGTTTGTTACCTTAACGAATACTTCACAGTCCGGATTAACAGAATAAGCACCCATTGCAAATGCATCAATTCCGCCACCTGTCTCTGAAAGAGTCTTACCAAATGCTGATACATAACCAATCTTATTGGTCTCTGTCTTTAAACCGGCAGCAATACCTGAAAGATATCTTGCCTGATAAATTCTACCGAAATAGTTATTGAAGTTCTTGCCGTTTGACTTATAGCCTGTACCATGTGAAATGATAACGTCAGGATATTCTGCTGCAAGCTTCTCGCATGTATCCATGTAACCATAGCTTGTTGCAAACACAATCTGACATCCTTCTTCGATACACTCAAGGATTGCTGTCTCAATTGCTGTAGGATCAGCATCAGAAGTATTGTTCTTTCTGATAATCTGGCTGTCCTCTAAGCCAAGAGCTGCCTGCATACCCTGAATACCAAGATCATGTGTGTATGTATATCCTGATCCCTCTGCAGGATCTGTGATATGAATAACACCAACCTTTAAGTCTTCCTTAGCAACTGCAGGAAACACTCCTTCACTTGCAGCAACTTCACCCTCTGCAGCAGGCTCTGTTGCAGCAGTATCGCCACAGCCTACCAGAAGTGTTGCTACCATTGCTACGCAAAGTAATACACTTAATACTTTCTTCATCATAAATTTTTCCTCCGTATTCATAATATGTTTTTATAAATATTATTCTCGTAGTATAGCACAACTCTTATTAAGAGTTCAATATCTAAATATCTATCCCTCTGAAACTAAATTCAAATTCCAGCGGTTTACTTACATCCAACAGATATTCATCATGTGTTCTGGAACCCCATGCATCGTCTCCTGCAATGCCCATTTGCTTCAGCGATGCCCTTACTACGGTATACTGCACCTGCGGTAATTCATTATAATGCGCTGCCTGCTCCAGTTCATGCGGTGTATAAGGAAGTGCTGAGAAATTCATGCCATTTCCTCTAAATATCAATCCCCGTCCTGCCTCATCTGTCACCTTTGCATATCTGACCCCTGTCTTGTTACCACACTCCTGCGGCATTAGATACGGTGTCACATTATCCTGAACCTTATTTTGATAAATGCCAAGTTTTGCACCCTTTTCCCTGTCACAATACGTTTCTTCCGGACCGTTTCCATACCACTCCAGATTGTCAAAATCGGCAGACATCTTGAACATCATACCAAATTCCGGCATATCACCAAGTTCCGCTATCGGTTGATAGGACAGCTTTGTTTTTATCGTCCCGTCGCCATAAACTGTATATGTGAGATTACAATAACCAGCCGGAGTTGTTGGCAGATAATACTTGTATTTAATTACCGCACAATCCTCCTGCTGTTCAAGCGTCGGATTGTCAAGTTCTCTGCCTTTTATCGGCGAAAAGCAACTTGCATATAAGGACGCAATCTTCCATTGTGCATAACGAATCGGCATCAGATTGCCGATGTCATCATCGACCGGTGCTCTCCAGAAGTTGGGCTGCGGAGTCGATTTAAGCATTTCCTGTCCCTTGAAACAATACGAAATCAAACCATATCTCTTCTTATCAAAGAGTGCTGTGAAATCCTGACCTTTGATACCAAAGTTACTGCCACCGTCTATCACCACATAGGCCGGCTTACTTGTCACCCCAATACCTTCCGTATGGGTACCTTCTGCTTGACTACCGTCTATTTGATTACCTTCTACCTGATATACACCCTGCCCAAATGCAATTTCATAGCCTTTCTTCGCCCACACAGTATCATTCTTTAACAAAATGGAAACCGTTATCGCATACTCACCTGTTTCTGTTTCTTTCGCAAACGGAATTGCATACGTTTCTGTTGTCTGTGGTGCAACATTCGTCTCCATTGTTTCACTTTTTACGAAAATTCCATTCCTGTGCAAAGACACTCTACAATCAAATTCCGAAGATGAAATAAACAGATTTTTATTCTTAATTGTAACCTGTCCTGCATCCACGGTGATCACAAAATTCTGATAAACATACTTAATTTCCTGCATTTTCGGTGTTATTGTTCTATCACCAAATACAATTCCGTTTCCGCAGAAATTATAATCATTAGGGCGTTCGTCAAAGTCTCCGCCATATGCAAACTCAGCATTTCCGTCACGGTCTTTTCTGAGAATCGTCTGGTCTACAAAGTCCCAAATAAAGCCTCCCTGAAAAAGTGGCTCACGCTCTGTCAATTCTACATATTTGTGAGCAGCTCCATTTGCATTTCCCATGGAATGCAGATATTCACAACAAATGAACGGCTTATCTCTGTGTTCCTTTAAGTATTCTTCAATTTTGACCACCGGTACATACATCTGGCTCTCGATATCACTTGTTTCGTTGTATCTTCTGTCTGACATGATACCTTCATAATGCACCAGACGGGTGGTATCATTTTCACGGAAGAATTTTGACATTTCATAGATGTTCTTTCCACCGGAAGATTCATTGCCACAAGACCACATTAAGATAGAGGGATGATTTTTGTCACGCTCATACATTGCCTTCGCACGCGCCAATACAGCCCCCAGCCATTCCGGTCTGTCACCCGGCACCAAATCCTCCTGCTTGATCCTGCCATGCAGATAATCATCCCACACACCATGCGTCTCCAGATTAGTTTCGTCAATCACATAAATGCCATATTTGTCACATAACTCATATAGATAAGACTGGTTTGGATAATGACTGGTGCGCAATGCATTGATGTTATTCTGCTTCATAATTCTGATATCTTGTTCCATTAACTCTTTCGGCAAAACACGCCCTGTATCACAGGAAAATTCATGCCTGTTCGTTCCATGAAAGACAATTCTCTTTCCATTAATACACATCAAACCATTTTTAATTTCAAATTGTCTGAAACCAACATTCTGTTCAATCACTTCACATAATTCATTGTTTTCATCATATATTTGTATCAGCAATTGATATAGTGCAGGACACTCGGCGCTCCAGAGTTTTGGCTTCTGCACCCCTAATGTCAATTCAGTCTTCTGTCTTTGAAGCGATGTCTCTGTCTTTGCAATCTCCTCGCCATCGTAGGAAAGCGTCAAGACTGCCTTACCCTTCCCCTCTGTTTTCTCTGTTTTCTCTGTCTGCTCTGATTTATCTGATCTATCTATTTGCATCTGCATATTTATCTGTAGCATTCCTTGATTGAAATCATCACTTAATGTCTGAATTACCTTCAAATCACATACATGAAGTTTGGGAACCGTAAACAAATAAACATCTCTAAAAATACCCGAAAATCTATAAAAGTCCTGGTCCTCCAGCCAACTTCCTGCTGACCATTGAAACACCTGTGCCGCCAGTTTATTCTCTCCGTCACGCAAAGCACACGTCAGTTCAAATTCTGCCGGTGTAAATGAGTCCTCACTATAACCTATAAATTCGCCATTGCACCACAATGCAACCGCACTTTCCACACCTTGAAATGAAATATATACCGGTTTACCCTTCATTGCATCCGGCACTTCAAAATATTTCACATAGGAAGCCGTCGGATTAAACTCTGTCGGAATTTCACCCGGCAGGATATCTTCATGACCGTCCCACGGATACTGTGAATTAACGTATATCGGAACGCCGTAGCCTTCCATTTGTATATGTGCAGGCACTTTGATTTCTGCCCAATTTCTACAATCATAGTCTAGGTTTTCAAAACCTTTTACAGCCTTTTCATAGTTTTCGGCATATGAAAACTTCCACGTACCGTTTAAACTTTTCTTCATTTCGGTTTCGCGCTCTTCATATTCCTGCATGGAACTGTAATACTTATGATCCGAATGTGCTAAAAGACAGCCATCGGAATAGTATGTTGGATCCTTTACTTTGTTATAATCAAATGTTTGCATGTTTACCCTCCTTACAAGTTACCATATAACTATATCATGTTTTGGTGCATCAATGACATAAGAATCATATATCATTCGCTTTTTTTAATCACATAAGATATAATTAAAACATGAATAGAAAAAGCATAAAAATCTTGGTTCTGTTTCTTCTTGTCATGATAGTAATCATATTGTATCCATATTCTATAAAAGCAAACAGGCTGTCACCCATTGACGGCACATTTTTCTCTGCACATTTGGCTGTTGATTTCACCGAAGAACAATGGGCAAATGAGCTTGCAGAATGGGATGAGATGGGGATAGAATATGTCGTCATCGGAGAAAGTGCAATCCGCAACGGAGACGGGAAATGGGAGACCTATTATCCCTCACAGTATTCTGATATCTACTACCATAATTCCGTTGAGACAATTTTGCAATACTGTGAAAGTGCCGGTGTCAAATGTTTCATTGCCTGTGGCAATTACTATGATTTTCATTCCATTAATCTCTGCCGTTATAATGAGTATGATGCTGACGGTAATCTGGTTGTCAGAGGTCAGGAATACTTTGAACAACTCGTCTATGACACGCACCGCTACATGCAGGAATTATATGATTTATATGGTTCCAAATATCCAAATAGTTTTTATGGCTTCTATTTTGTTCCGGAAGTCTCTAATTCTGTGGATTTCGAGCAGGACGAACTTCTCAATATTGGTGTTGAGTCCCTGTCCAATGCCTTAAATCTTACAATTGATAAAGTCAATCAGCTAAATCCTAATCTCAAATTACTCCTGTCACCCTATGCAAACCTAAAGTCTGAATCCTCTTCATGGAATACCCATAACATGGACGTCATAGAAAAATTCTGGACCAATGTCATCCAAAAGACCAACTTCCGTGATGGTGATATTCTGTCCCCTCAAGACAGCGTCGGCGCAAACGGTGTTAAACTATCCGAGTTGGAAGCTATCACAAAAGCCTACTATAATGCCGTTGCAGCCGGTGGTAAGAATATTGAATTATGGAGTAACTGCGAAACCTTCTTATTTCCTCTGGAAACTATGAATGTTCCATATGAAACAGGTCAATCCACCTTTATTGACCGTTTGATTCAACAGACGGATATCGTAAAACCTTACGTAGATAAAATTATATCCTGCAGTTATACGAATTATATCGGACGCAGTAATTGCGGAGACTCCTTCTACCGCACCTATCGAGATTATCTCCTGACAGGACAGTTAGACCGAATTCCTCCCAACCCTATTGATATGGTAACCGGTGATGTGATTGTTGTAAATAATGAGCCGGTACTTCACTTAACCTGTAGTCCTATTTCTGATTTTTATGGTGTTGCACGTATGGAAGTCAAAAAGAATCATGACCCCTTTACATTCCGAGTTGCAACTCGCTACGAAAAGAATCCAACTGATTTCAAACCGGGGATTGCACCTCCATCTTCCTTTTATGATGAAGACTTTGTCCTAAATGGTGGCTCTGCAACCTACAGTGTCATCCTCTATGACTGTGCTGGAAATGCCAATCAAGAGGTATCTGTCTTTGTTTCTTCTTCTCTGATTTCACAACAGGAATTAGGCATTCCTTATAGCACAGAGTATACTATATTGAATAGCGCTACATATGAAATTCAATGTACTCTCCTGGATTTCGTCTACAATTTCGACTATCAAGTACTCCAACCATACCAACAATCCGGCAAATGATACCCAACTTATCATTTTCGTGTCATTACTCTGTGTATTCAAGTCTTTTGCATTGCAATCCACTCGTCCAATGTTAAGGGTTCATAATCCGAATATTTACAAAAGCAGTTAATCATGTTACATGGTATATGCTGCTCTTCACCTTGTGCATTCCGTTCAGACACTTCAGCAAAACATTGGTTTCTTCAGCATTCCCCCAAGTTAAAATTATTCATCCAGAAGTTTTACTGCTTCATATAAATAGCCATATGCTTCCAATTTTTGTTTCTTTATTCCTGTCAATTTCTTATACTTCGTATTAGAAATCGTTTGATCCACATAAATTTCAGGATTTTCAATCTTTACAAACTCTTTATTTTTTAATAATCCAGTCGCTAAATACATTACTTTACAGGCTTGATGCGCAGCTATTTCTCCACTGTATTTATACGCAATGATATGAGAAGCTGCTGACTGTATTCCTGCTATGTATTCGGGATAATCATCTTTTTCCAAAGTCCCTCTGCTGATGATACTAATGCAGGCATTGATTGTGTCCATTAGCACTTCTTCTTTTCCAATATCAAGCCCCCTAAAAGCTAATTCCTCTGCAACTGCATTATCATATGTACATCTCATAATTTCGTGATTCTTCATTACATCTGTTAGTGTGGCCACATCAAACAACTGTTTTGCAATTTCTAATGATTTACCTACTCCCACAGGAATTCCTGTTGTATGTGGTGCAAATGCAGTCAATTTATCTCCAAGAATACAGTCTGCACTCGGTACTACAACTGTGATTTCTGCACCTGTTGTCAAAAGAAATTCATTTTTGATTTCTTTTTCAATAGTTTCTACGTAAGGTATTTCTCCAAATAGAATATCCAGTAATATATAAAACTCCTGTTTACGTATTGGTGATTGATAAATAAATTTGAAATGTCGTTTTTCAATCTTATTACGTCCTATTCGTATCTGTTCTTCACATCGGAGAAATGGAAAAATCTTTCCTGCTTCTACAATATATTTATCTACATCCGTTCCCGGCTGTACAATAATATCTATATCCGTTGACAATC
>DATESB010000010.1:0-7047 GCA_035271065.1 Lachnospiraceae bacterium
TACATTGGGTGGCAATTTTTCATTTTGGGTGGCAGTTTATTTCTTTTTCTGTATCATCGGGTGACAAATTGCCACCCAAAATCACTCCAAAATACAAAAAAACAGCAATGATTTCGATCAATCACTACTGCTAAAATGAATGTTCCCGACGGGAATCGAACCCATAACTAGTGCTTAGGAGGCGCTTGTTATATCCATTTAACTACGGGAACAAATGCCGATTTTTCAAGGCTTTCAAGCCTTTTGGCCTCGGCGACCATCTCTATGAATCCATTCACTTTCGTGACGAATTATCTCTATTTCTTATTTTGACCTTCTTCGGTTTCTGGATGGATTCGAACTCCAAACCTTTACCCTTTTTCATTCCTTAGGGTATAACCATGGTTGACCCTTAGGAGGGGACCGTTATATCCATTTAACTATAGAAACAAATGCCGATTTTACGGGCTTTTTCAGCCTTTTTGGTCTCGGCAACCATACTATGACTGATGAGTCGTTATTCCGGAAAGTTTATCTTTCCCTGCATCCAAACAACACCCTTGAACCTTCTGCCAATCTGGGGTTCACCAAGAAGGTCTGCTTTGTTGATGCATATATCAAAAAGAAGTTCATTACAATTCAGTGTTATGATATAAATCTCTTCTTTTGTCATACTATTTTGTACCAATTCAAAGTCTTCTATTTCACCAAGAATCGAATACTGATCGCATTCTACACCATATGGCATAAAATAGGAGTCCACTAAACTAAAAACATCTTCTTTTAATATTTTTCTGGATATGGTTGTATAAGTATCAATGTCTTCTAATGTCAGACTTTCAATTGCCTCTTCATCACCCTGTCTTGCTGCAGCAATCAAGTGGTTTCTGTTATGTGCCGCCTTTTGGATTTTCTGCTTTTCTTTTTCATTCTTATTAATCGGAAGCATAATTTTCCCTTGTAGGGAAAGTCCCGATAAGGTAACAGAAGTATTAGACTTTGGCAAATTGCCTGCATTTTTCTCTTTTAAATATAATAACACATTTTGGACATAAAATATCAAGGAAACTCCAACTTTTATGTCGTCACAAACGCCGGCATATGTTTCCTTTTCAGCATGTCTTTCTACGGTTACATCTTCTTCGGTACTGATGTGAATACCTTTGCAATACGGATAATAAAATTCATAGGTGAATACATTGTCTTCATCAAACTCACCTCTTACTGTAAGTCCGATTGAATCAGCAAATTCTTTACTGTATTCCACCATGATACTGTTATGACCCGCTTCTACAAAGTCCTTTTGTGTTGCACCCGTTACAACATTCTCTAATACTGTATGTAATTGTTTTTTGTTCTCTATATTGCTAAACCCAATTGCTCTTAAATATTGATGCAACTATTTCACCTCCGAGGCCTGATTACCCGACCACTTCTTCAATAAATATATGATGTACTTCCATGAGATTAATAATGACTTTTTCTTTATATTTATTGCCTTCCTTATCGGATATCATACATAAAATAGGTCTGTCTGTAAAGTGTTCGTTTTGTCCAACAACCTTTGCGGTTTCTCCCTCATTTGTTTTGACAATCGTTCCGGAAGGATAGGTTGCCACAAAGTCTAAAAATGCATCTACCACCTTGCCATCAAAGTATACATTTTTGTACATCTTTATAAATTCGATTGCCTCTTGCACCTTTACTCGTTCACAGCCAATACCACATATCATTTCATCAAAATGATCGCACACTGCCACAATACGATTTTCCAAAGAGATATTTTTCATCTTTAGAGGAAAACCGGAACCATCTATTCTTTCATGATGAAACAAAAGAATTTTCTTTGCTACATCACTCATCCAACTTTCTTTTTCTACTGATGAAAAACCATATACCGTATGTTTTTTGTATTCAAACAGATTTTCAGGTGATAAAGAGTCCAAAGGAATGTTTTCATAATTAATTGAAATATATCGAAGTCCCAAATCATGCAATAAACTTCCTATTCCGATATCATAAACCTTTTTGCGCGGCAGGTTCATCTTCAAAGCCGTCAGTGTTGCCAATGCACATACACTAACACAATGATCATAAATATCTGCGCTTCGTTCCTTGATTTCATAGACTTTCTCAACAACTTCTTCTTTTTCCATAATTCCTTCGATAATATCTTCTGCCGCCTGACCAATCTCTGACAACCCAACATTATCTTTATAGACATGCTGCTCTAAAACATGTTTTACTTTTAACTTACAAGTTGAGCGCAATTCTTCTTTTAGAATTTCATTGAGTTTTTCATCATCGGCATTTTCATCCATGATATAAACCTCTTCAATTCCCAAATCCACCAATCGCTCAATATATTCTTTTTTCAACAGAGTTCCTTCGTAAAGCAACATCTGGCTGATTCCCATGACAACCGGTTTGGCCAAATGCTCTTCACCTGTCAGTGTATCCACTCTCGCTAGTTTCATTAATATACCCACCTATATCTTTATATCAAAATTTCATTCAAAGTCTTCTGTTTCATTTTGAAGAGCCTGTGCCAATGCTCGCTGTTCCTCTTCTCCAAGAGAAATTGCACTTTCTCCTCGATTGACTTCTTTCACATAAACATAACAACCTTCGCTGCTGTGAACAGAATTCAAGATAAAACCATTTCTTCTGTCATTCAACATTGCAACTGAAAAGCTAAGTTTGCCACCCATCTCTTTAAATGCATCATATTTGACAACACCAACCCGCTGATAGGTATCTCTGACATGGTCGATTAATCGTATCAAATCTCTTCTGTTTTTATCGGTTGCATTCTTCAAAAACTCAATATCATCAAACAGACTGCCTATCTGCTGTTCCAAACTCTTTGCTTTTTTTCCTTGCATAAAATTACTATATGCTTCCTGTAAACGATTATATTTGACCAACAATACAATCAGCATTACCAACACCGTCAAAAAAAGTACCAATAATATAATAAACAGAACTCCGGGATCAATTCCACCCATTCCCATACTCGTAAATACATTGCTATCCATTAATCTTTTGCTCCTCTCAAATGATTCCTGATTTTACTTTCCTGCAGCAATCAGTAAATCAACTAATCTGTCAAGTTCATCATTGGAATAATATTCCAATTCTATCTTTCCCTTTTCATTGCCTTTAGATGATATGGTTACCTTTGTTCCAAGAGAAATCTTCATCTTTTCTTCCAAATCTCTAAATAGGAAATCCAATTCTTCCTTAGTTTTATTCTTTTGTTTCAAGGGCTTATTCATGTCCTTAACATATTTCTCAATATCTCTGACACTTAACTTCTCATCAAACACTTTCATTGCAGTTGTATACTGCAACTCTTTGTCTTCAATTGCCAACAAGGCTCTTGCATGTCCCGGAGAAATCATTTCATTGATAATCATCTGCTGTACTTCATCATTCAATTTCAGCAAGCGCATAGAATTGGTAACAGCAGTTCTACTCTTAGATACTCTGTCAGCAACTTCATCCTGCTTCAAATTGAATTCATTCAACAGACGTTTGTATGCCATTGCCTCTTCAATCGGATTAAGGTCTTCTCTTTGAATATTCTCTATCAAAGAAATTTCTACGATTTCCTGATCTGTATAGTTCTTAATAATAACAGGTACTTCTTTGAGTCCGGCAAGTTTTGCTGCACGCCATCTTCTCTCACCTGCTATAATTTCAAAATAATCTTTCCTGTCCTGAACAACAATAGGCTGAATAATACCAAATTGTTTGATTGAATCTGCCAATTCCAACAACGCATCTTCATCAAAGTTCTTTCTTGGCTGTTCACGATTTGGTTCGACCTTTGTTATCTTTACCAGTCTATCCGGTGTAACCTTCTCTTTATCTTTTGCTTCTGTTGCCGCTTCCGGAATTAAGGAGTCAAGTCCCTTACCTAATCCTCTTTTGGTTGCCATATGTTTTCTCCCTTTCGTTTTATCTGTTGATTACTTCTTCCGCCAAAGATGCATAACTTTCTGCACCTGCCGACTTTGGATCATACACACAAATCGGAACTCCATAACTTGGTGCTTCTGCTAATCGAATGTTTCTTGGAATAACAGTATTATATACATTTTGCTTCAGGTGGCTCTTAACATTATCAACTACTTGTGCCGACAGATTCGTTCTGGAATCATACATGGTAAAGACAACACCTTCCATATCCAATTCAGGGTTCAGTCTTTCCTTTACCAGATTGACTGTATGTATCAACTGACTTAAACCTTCCAATGCATAATACTCACATTGAATCGGAACCAATACAGTGTTTGCAGTTGTCATTGCATTAACGGTCAACATGCTGAGAGACGGCGGGCAATCAATAATAATAAAATCATAATCTTCTTTGACCCAATCTATCTCTTTCTTAAGAATGTATTCCTTTTTATCAATGCCTATCATTTCTATTTCGGCAGCCGCCAGATTAACATTGGCAGGAAGAATTGATATATTCTCCATAACATCTTTTAGAATACAATCCTGTGCTGCACACTCCCCTAAAAGAAGTTCATAGATTGTATTATCCAATTCATTCTTATCCACGCCGAATCCACTTGTAGTATTTCCTTGCGGATCACTGTCAATGACCAATACTTTCTTTCCTTTTGCCGCCAAAGCTGCCGACAGATTAATGGCGGTTGTGGTCTTGCCGACTCCACCTTTTTGATTTGCAATTGCTATTATTCTTCCCATTCACTTTTCCCCTTTGTCTTCCTGTCTATATGTTGTGGTCAGTATTTGTGTTTCACATTCTCACAAAAAATGTTTCACGGTTTCATTTACAATATCTTGTTTGAATATGTTTCACGTGAAACATTATCTTGTGTTAGGTCTTTCTATTATGAAAATGTTTCACGTGAAACTATTATCTATATATTGACCTTTAATATCTATTTATATCTGAACAAGATTGTTTCTGATTGCAAATACTGCTGCTTGTGTTCTGTCCACTACATCAATCTTTTTGAAAATACTCGACATATGGTTTTTAACTGTACGCTCACTGATATCCAATTTGATGGCAATCTCTTTATTAAAATATCCTTGCGCTGTATAAACCAAAACATCCAATTCACGCTTAGATAAACGTTCCAACTTTTCTTTGTCCGTGTCTCTTTTAGCAAGACGAGAATTCATAGCAGGTATCAGTTTTGGTTGAATATAATGCTCACCCTTGTATACCATATGAATTGCTTCCCGCAACTCATCAAATCCAGATTCCTTCAGAATATATCCATCTGCCCCTGCTTCAACAGCATTTAACAAATACTCTGTTTCATCATGAATCGTTAAAATCAATATCTTTAACTTTTTCTTTTTATCCTTTACACTCTTCAAGACTTCAAGTCCGCTCTTATTTGGCATATTAATATCCAACAAAAGAACGTCCGGCTTTGTCTTTTTAAGAAGACCAAGGCATTCGACACCGTCTTTTGCTTCTCCGATTACAGAAATCTTCTCATCCAATTCGATTAATTGCATGATGCCCTGTCGTATTAATTGATGATCGTCCGCGATTAAAACTTTAATTTTACTCAAAGAACTACTCCTTCTTAATATTAGGTCCCTGTACAGTTATCGTTGTTCCCTTTCCTTTAGATGATTCAATCGTCAATTTTCCGTTGTTCAATTTAGCACGTTCCTTCATGCCCATTAATCCAAATCCTTTTGTATCACTTTCCGGATTAAATCCAATTCCATCATCACTTACAATAGCACGAATTGTCGTTTCCGTAAACAGTATTGATACATTAATATTCTTTGCATTTGAATACTTGATTGCATTATTAATTGCTTCCTGTACAATTCTCAATATGGTCAGTAAAACAATATCTTCTGTATCCTCTGTAAAATGCTCGACTTCAGACGTAATGTTAATCGTCGTTTTCTTTCTTAATGCATTCATCAAATTATCAAAAGCATCTAAAAAACCAATATCATCAAAAGACATTAACCGCAAATTGAATATAATCTTTCTGATTTCATCTACAATACTTTTGACTTCTTTATTCATTGTCTGCAGTTCAAGTTTTGCCCGTGTTGGATCTGTATCTATGTACTTCGTACAAAGTTCTGCTTTATGTCCCAGATGTACAATATTCTGAATTGTGGTATCATGCAAATCTCTTGCAATCCTTTGTCTCTCTTGTTCCTGAACACTCATAATGACTTTCATTTCCGGAAGTATTTCATTGTGACTCTCTTCCTTCTTTTCAAATGTCATATTCTCGACAGAATTCAAAGCACTTAACTTATTTACTTTTTCTTCATAATAATTAAGTCTTTCTGCTAATCGAATATTCTCTTCATCAAGATGCGTCTTTTCATTTTTCAATTGTTCAATCTTATCTGCATGTACTGTCTTATTATTTCTGGGTGAAAAAATCTTAAAATCAATATCTTCGTTTTTAATTAATTCAGATATGTATTCTTCAATCTCATGGCTACGCTGCTCATTATTATCATACAGCATTTTTAGGCGAATTCTTTCTTCATTGAATTCACTATATAACTCATCAATAATATTCAGTAATTCTTCTTTTGATAATTTTTCATTCATCATTTTATTCACCCATATTAATAGTACACTACTTTACGTAAAGATAAAAGAACCATTATTAGTTAATCTATTTATACCAACGGACGTTTGATTGGAATTCCTGCTTTTCTCGGATATTTAGAATTCGTTGTATCACACTTATGAATTAATATAAGGTTTCTTCCATATTCTGTAAATGGTAATTTCATAGAAACTGTCTTTTCATACTTGCCACCCAATAAATCAATTGCCTTCTTTGCTTCTTCAATTTCCTCGCTTGCCGTCTCGGCCTTGTAAGAAATAAAGTCTCCGCCTTCTCTAACAAACGGAATACAAAACTCTGACAATACTGCCAGGTTAGCAACTGCTCTGCTGACGCAAATATCAAAAATTTCTCGATACTCTAATGTTTTTGCCAAATCTTCCGCTCTTCCATGAACAGCCTTGATATCCTCTAGCCCCAATTCATGGATGACCGTCTCTAAGAAAGTAACTCGTTT
>DATESB010000011.1:0-12927 GCA_035271065.1 Lachnospiraceae bacterium
GTGTATTCAGTTTGTCTTCCAACTCTTTATTCTTATTAATATTAACGCGTGAATTATTCGACATCATTTTGTTTGTAATTCTCATATTGCAGCCTCCTTCACTGTATGGGTATATCATTATGCAACCGCTTATACCCCTGTGCTCAGTATCAATCTGTCATATATTTCGGTCATAACCTGTATCATCTTAGATGCCAGACTGTAAGCATTTTGAAATTTCACAAGATTCAGCGCTTCTTCATCATTATCAACGCCCGATATCGAAAGTCTTTGATTGGAAATAGAACTTGCGATATTCTGAAAATTCTTTTGGAATGTGTTGGCGCTGTTTGCATTTAAAGCAATATCTGCCGTGATGCACTGTAGGAATTCTTCTGACGAACAGCCTCTGAATATCATTTTATCTTTGTCCGTCCTAACCAGCTGCATTTCAATCACCAAATCATTTTTATCCTGGCCTTGACTGGGATCCTCTATCGTCGTTGCCAGTTTACCTGCATCCTTAATCATGTCATGAGACACGCCGAAATTGCTTGCTGTCAAGCGATAATAAGTATCATCTGTACTCTCTGTCAAATCATTGTGGAAATCACCGAATGTATATGGCTGATCCAGATTTACTTTGTTCTCTGCAATAAAGATGACTCCGGCAGCGTCGCCATATGCATCCTTGCCCTTTAATTCAATCTCATTGATTGCTTTCGCAAAATTACGTACCCATTCATTCAGCTGTTCCTGATAATAAGGAATTCCCTGATAATCAACGTTGGTACCTACAGCAGCATCTTTATTAATCAATCCACCTGTTGACTCACTTCTTGCTGTATCAATTGTAAATGTGTACTGTGGCGGATTAGTCGTCGTATCACAAGACCAACTTGAGTAAATCAATTCTTTATTACCTATTTTGATAACTCCCTCTTCCGGAAGTGTACTTTTTGTAAGATCTTTCAAATAATCTGCTGTAGCATCTACAGTCACCGTATCGGTTGTCACCGCTGATACTTTACCATTGAAATACTCTTCATTATTACCGTCACGCATTTCAATCAGACCTTTTAGTTCGCCACCCAAATTCCGTCCGTATAAGTTGAACTCCAAACCGTTTGACCACATCAGGTCATATAAACCCTCTGCATCTGATTGATTTGCCTTGAAATCACGCGCTTCACATGACAACGTGTAATAATCATAACAATCTACCAACGGCTGACTTGCAATATATACATTATATCTGTTGGCACCGGACATAACGCCGCCGTCCTCAGCCTCAGTCCCTTCTTCTGTCGTATAGATGGGTGTTTCCGTTATCGTAACATCTACAATCAAAGACAACTGATCTATCAAAAGTGCTCTTTGATCGCGCAATTCATTGGCCTTAACACCTGTAATTTCAATGGTATTAATCTGTTTATTCAGATTGGCTATCTGCTCTCCGATGGAGTTAATTTCATCTGCCTTGTTCTTGATTTCTGCATTGGCATCCTCTTGCAGTTTCGTTAAGTTCGTCGACATTTCATTGAAATAAGTCGAGAGATTACCCGCAAATGAGATAAACTGCGCACGTACTGTATCATCACCGGCATTCTTCTGCAATTCTGAGAGTGCATTATAAAAGTCACCGTAAATCGCCGTAAATCCGTCCACTGTATCAGATTCTGCAAAATAGTCTTCTATCTGTTTCATATAATGCTGTTTGATATTATACTGTCCAAGGTTTGCATTGTTGTTCCAATATTTTGTGTCATAATAAGTATTTCTGATTTGTTCAATTCCCGTCGTAACAACACCGGCTCCCGCCATACCATAAGTTGTATTGGTACGAAGCGCCTGCTCTGCCTGCTGCAAAGCTTCCTGTCTGCTGTAGCCGACCGTCTCAACATTTGCAATATTATTGCCGGTTGTATTGATTGCCGCCTGTGCACTAACCAGACCTGTATACCCTATGTTTAATCCAAAAAATTGTGATGGCATTTAATATCACCTCTCTTTACATCCTGCTGTCAAGTTACTATGCCAGTCTTTCCAATAAGTGTTCTAACATTTCATCGATTGTATTGATATATCTGCTGCTTGCATTGTATGCATTTTGATATTTAATCATATTAGTCAGTTCTTCATCCTGTGATACACCGATGACCTGTTGTCTTGCCTCTTCTACTGATTTGACGGTCGTTGCTTGATTCTTGGATATATTTTTATATACCGAACCTTCATTGGCAATTGCGCCTATCAAATCTGAATAGTAATCCGTAAAGGTGCTCATTTTTGTTACATTCGGATTTAAGGTGTCAAATTTCGTGGTAAAAATCCCTGCCAATGCATCTGCCTTATCTTGATCCACTTCCCCGTTTTCTTTGACAAATCCCAACAATGTCGGTTGTTTTAACAAATCGGGATTAATTTTCATATTTTGTGCCGAATACATAGATGAGATATCTGACGGACTGCCGGTTGTATCTTCTGGTACATAATAGTATCCTGCGGGATGCGCTCCGTCTGCATCTGTCCACGCCTCCTTATAATTGTAGCGAGGGGTGCCTAGTCTTACAAACAGTTCTATCGGACATTCTTCTGCAGTTGCATAATACGTATTGCTGTCCGGATTAACTTCTTCACACAGCACATTATTAATGGCTGTTGTAACACCGTGAATCAAGTTATCAAATTCTGCCTGAATATTCATAATAGTAGATTTGGATAACTGATCATAATCTCCGTCAAGGTCAGAGTAGTTTGCTGCATACTCTCCTCTGGTTAATACCAAAGCCTTCAACTTACCGATGTCTGTGTCATAAGACGAATCAATCGGTAATGACATATTAAATACAGGGGCATCACTGCTTTGTGGCCATACAGGTGTGTAATAACCGGTCTCGTCCGCCATAACTACACCCATTTCATAGACGCAGTCTCTTGCCACAAAACTGGAGCCTTCTATTGATACTGTAACAATTCCGTCTGCATTTTCAAAATAAGATATATTAACGAGAGCCGCCAAATCGTCTAATGCCTGATTTCGAACGTCTCTCAAATCATTCGCTTCTTCAGAACCCAACTCTTCTTTTGTGATTTTATCATTTAATTCTAATATTTGTTTGCCGTATTTGTTAATCAGATCTACATTGCCCTTTACCTGAGCATTTAGATTATTTTGATATGAAATAAGACCGCTATACACAGCGTTCGCCCTTTCCAAAAAGGCATTCGCTTTCGATACCAGCAGTCCTTGATTGACAGCACCGGAAGGATCCTTCTTCAGTTCCTGCACTGCAACCCATAAATCATTCAGTGCATTCTGAAACGCAACACCTTCCATTTCTCCAAACAATGTTTCAATCTCATTGATAACATCATAGGAGGTCTCATAAAAGGCGGATCTTCCTGCTTCTTCTCTATATGTTTGATCTAAGAAAAAATCTCTTACCTGTCTTACTTTTTCGTATGTGACACCAAGCCCGACCTGATTTAAGCCGACATCGCAATTACCTACATTGTTATACTCCTTGTTGCCAAGCAACACTTGCTGTCTGACATAGCCTACCGTATCAATGTTTGTCAGGTTGTGTGTAGTTGTATTTAAAGCGTTTTGACCCGTCTGAAGTCCTGACGAACCTACATATAGGCTTCCCATTAACGGCATGCTATCACCTCTTCGTATTCAACAATCGACCTTTTTATTGTTTGGCATCGAAACTGCCTGCTGTACCTAAAGTATCGCCTGCATTGATGGCGCCTTTATTATAATTGGCGGTTTCCGGTGCTTGCTTCATTGCCTGTACCAGATTGAGGTCAAATGTGACCATTTCCAGTGATTGTTTGATTAACTCGGCATTCTGCCCGTTAATCATTCTGATATTATTCACTGTAGTTTGCAATCTGTCATGTACCACAGCCAGTCTTTCTTGTTCCTTTGGCTGCTTCTCCAGCAATTGAATCAAAACGGAAAGCTTCAAAGTCTCAACATCCTTGTTGATTACGTTGGCAATATCACTTGTCACCGTCTCTCGTTTTTGCTCCAAACGACTGATTTTGTTTACAACGTTTTGTTCTTCATCCGTGATTTTTTGAAGTTCCACGATATCGCCCCTGATAATAACCGGGGTTTTTCTCTCTGATAATTCCAGTAGTATCTCATATTCCGAATTCTCTTTCTCTAATACATCCAATAATTCTTCAATTAAGCTTGCCACTCAAATTACCTCTCCCCATTAACGTATATCAGAAACTTAGGTTGTCACTTTCATTGTACTTTTCCAATAACTTGTCAGCAAAACTCTCTGCACTGACACTGTATGTGCCTGCATTGATGCTCGCTTTAATCGGCGCGGTCAATTCCTCTCTGATATCAGGAGAATCTGCCACAGCCTGCTTCAAGGTTTGGATGTCCTTTCCAATGCTTGAAATGTGAACCTGATCAGCAAAACTATTCTTCGTTGTCTTCTGGTTCTTTGCAGTCTTATTCGTGTTATAAATCTGGTTCACTTGGTTGTATGCTTCTATACGCATATGAATTCCTCCTTCCGTGGATATTCCTGTTGCATGAGTGGATATCTAAAACATTCCACTTCATATAATGTTTATCGGACAATTTAGTTAGGACTTTATAGCATTTTACAAATTTTTTTATTATTATCAGTTGACTTTCTTAATTGAAAGATGTATAACAGGTATAACAAATCATACTTTTTATACTTATTCAAATAAAATACAATCATATGGAGGTTAATCATGGGCAAAACACCTGAAGGAAAATATGCATGGACTGTAAAAATCGGGGAGAAAGGACAATTTGTAATTCCCAAAGAAGCACGAGATGTATTTGATATCAAGCCCGGCGACACATTACTGGTACTAGGTGATGTCAAAAAGGGAATTGCAATTCCACCGAAAAGTATGTTTACAGATTTAATCTCATCCATGTTTGATGGTTCTATGCCGGAAAGTGAGGAATCCATATAAACATTTCGTGAAAGTCGTTTGAAACAGATAGCACAAAGGAGACTCCCTTTTTTCTTGATAGGGAGTCTCCTTCTTTTTATTCCATATTTAGATAGAAAACATCAAATTATCTCATATTGAAAACACTCGTATTTCAACTTACTTCCTTCCACAATCTCTGCCGGAAGCAGAGCGCGTGCAACAAGTTTCTTGTCATCAGACTCTATGTCTGTTCTGATGAGATGTGCATAATCGCCGTCAATACTAACGACTTCATAATACCAAGTTTCCATGGTTTACTCCCTTATCATTTATAAAGCAAGCGGTTTCACAGAAGGTGTAAAGTAGTTATCGAAGTGAAAGGAACTATCCGACAACACCTGATTAATGCGCTCCTTGTTAACACTTCCTACCTCTTTACCCGAATCCCTTAGCTCATTAATCAGTACACATACAATATACTCATAAACATCGTTTTGCAAATCCTCATCTTCATACAAATCGTCATATGAAATGTCCGGATAAAGGAAATCAAAATAGGTCTCATAATAAGACTCATCCAATTCCCAACACTCTCCAAAACACTCATAAGTATCATCATCATTATTATAGAAGTTGATTGTATAGATGTCCTCTGTTCCGCCGTCTCCATCCTCTAATGCCAATGTCAATAATACTGCCGGATATTCATCGCATTGTTCATCTGTACAATTATAGTTTTCTTTCATAATGTCGCTAATATCACTTGATTGATAAAAACGAGCATTTTTAACTGTAAAATCAACCGCAAGTGCTTCTGCCTGTATAAATATAATTTCTTCTTTCAGTTCCGCAACACCCTCATAATCAGGAATCTGCTCCAACAATGCCAGTGCCTTATCGTACTCTTCATCTACCTTTAATGCACAAGCCTCTGCATAATCTATCTCCTCAAGTAACTGCGGAACACTTTCATACTCCGGGATTTCGCCAAGCTTACCTCTGGCGCCTTCAAAGTCTTCTTGATCACACAGGTTCATTGCTTCCACACAAATCGCTTGATTTTGTTCTTCAATCATTCTTGGTCTTGCAACTGCAAAATAATATGTCAAAGTAACTGCCAAGGCAATCACTACCACGATAGATGCAACTAGTATAATGACTTTCTTATGTCCGCCTTTTTTCTGAGGCTGCGTAACAACAGGTTCCTTTTCTGTAACCGTTGCGTTTTCTTCTAAATTCTTCCCGCAAACCGCGCAAAATTTGGCTCCTTCGTTCACTGCATTTCCACACGCCGGACAATATACAACTGCCATTATACAACTCCTCCTCATTTTATCATATGTTTTGCCTTCTGAATTTTATTCATAAACAGGAATATATTACCACATATTAGTATACATGGTCTAGTCATTTTTCAATATTTTTGTATCATTTGCTATCAGAATACCCCTAAATCCTTCACCAGAATTGAAACTCCCATGGCAATCAAAATAATTCCGCCTAACAACTCTGCTTTTGATTTGTACTTTTCGCCAAATCGGTTGCCTATCTTTAGCCCAACTGCCGAAAGCACAAAGGTCGTCACTCCGATTAACAGTACAGTCGGTACAATACTTACATCAAAAAATGAAAAGGTCACTCCGGCAGCAAGTGCATCAATGCTGTCCGCAATTGCTAGCGGAAACATGACTTTTGCCGAGAAAGAAGCATCCAGTTGCTTGGTCTTTTCTCTCGACTCTCGTATCATATTGATTCCTATGATTGTCAACAAAATAAACGCAATCCAATGATCAATATTTTCAATGAATGCCCGGAAACTCGTACCCAAGAAATATCCGATTAACGGCATGACTGCCTGAGAGCCGCCAAACCATAATCCTGTGATAATCAGATGCTTTTTCTCGATTTTTTGGACAGAAAGTCCTTTGCAGATAGCAATTGCAAAAGCATCCATTGAAAGCCCGATTGCAATTAGAAACAATTCCCAAAATGTCATGTAAATCTATCTCCGTTCAATAATATCTATACTCTATCAGCATTTTACGTTAGCAAAAATGCCTTCGCACTATGTTTATTCAGCGAAACGGTATAAGTTTCTTTCATATTGAAATTCTTTCCGTTCCACAGTTCCACACCATGTACTTCATTATATATTTCCAAGTCGCTCAATGCAATCTCGATTTTGCTGTTTTCTTCTCCGACATTAAAAATCGCCACATATTGTCCGCCTTCTGCATTTACAGCAGTCCAAAGAATATGCTCGATACCATTGACTTCTTTGCGCCATACCTGATGTGAATGACGCGCATTTCTGTGCATCATAAGAATAAGGTCGTTGGTCAAAAGGCTCATCGTAAAATCATCAAAGCCCGTCATTTCTCCTCCGATGATGAGCGGCGAACGGAAAATGCTCCACAGTGTCATCATCGTAATTTGTTCATCCTGTGTAAACCGTGTGCGGTTCTTTACATCATAGCATTGACGCACCGGTCCGATTGGCAGCATGTCTGCATCTGGCCAATTCCCCACACCCGTATGCGTACTCCATTTATCTGCACGCTCAAACATACCATACAGTAGTTCCCATTCATCCCAGAAGTCATCTGTAATACGCCACATATTTGCCGTCTGCTTATATAGTTCTGCCTTTTCCAATAGTGCAGGTCCCGGAGAAAGGCTTAATATCATATCTCTCCCACAATTGTGGAGTGTTTCACTGATTAATATCATCTCCTCTTCCTCGTGGGGAAGTTCCCTTGCAATATCATCACATTTAACAAAATCCACGCCCCATGATGCGTACAATTCAAAAAGGCTGGCATAATACTCTCTTGCTCCCTCCTTTTTAGGATCTACTCCGTACATATCTGTATTCCATTGACAGATACTTGATGTTTTTGCAATTTCTCTTGCTGTCTTATCTGTGCCTTTGATTTTAGTATTGTTATGTACTGCCTGTCTCGGAATACCTCTCATAATGTGGATGCCGAATTTCAATCCCAGAGAGTGTATATAATCTGCAAGCGGTTTAAATCCTTTCCCACCTGCTGCCGACGGGAATCTGTTTTCTGCAGGAATCAGCCTTGAGTATTCATCCATATTTAATTCCGTGAAAGGCTTATATTCATTTGTCGTTGCCGAAGGCTCAGACCACTGAATGTCAACCGTGATATACTCCCAGCCGTATTCTTTCAAGTTCCGAGCCATGAACTCAGCGTTTTTTCTTACAATATCTTCTGTAACAGCTGCTCCGTAGCAGTCCCAGCTGTTCCAACCCATAGGTGCTGTTTTTGTGGTCATTCATTTTCCCTCCGTGTATATTGTTTCATATCTTCAAACATTTCCTGTTCAATATAACTGCCCGCCTGTGAGAACTGTGTTGCATTGATTGCACAGTCATAAATGCCAATCATACCTTCAATCGGCTGGACCAGCCCGCCCCAACTCTCATCAAAGCACATGCGTAGTCTTTTCCAATCTGTAAACATCTTGACTGCCGCTCTGCCATATTTTCCATCCATAGTAGGAAACCGAAGGGTAGTATCCTTTTTCAGGACTGTATTGCCCTCTTCATCCGGCTGCGGAATGTCACCATTGTTCTGCATCGGAATTAGGAATTTAGCCTTTACCGCTTCTATTGACATAAATCGATAATAAAGCTTATAAACTATTTCTGCATCGTCATTACTCGGTTTTCCCAGTTGCCCAATCAAGAGCATCCAGCGAACCAAATCCGGATTCGTAACAGGAATGTCCTGTGGGCGTATATTGCTATAGTCCGGTTCAGGTACCAGCATATTTGCCTGAATAGCAGTTTGTTCTGATATGACTTCCACGCCGCACGCGCCATTCAGATAGAATACACTACCCAAGAAATTATAGATCCCCTTTTTATCTGCACCATTTTCAATCTTTCTGATTTCAAACTTCTCTTCCGGAAATGAACTTTTCATCATTTCTGCATAAGCTTTTGTGAAGATGCGGATATCCGGTGGTGTACATTCATAACCCTCATCACGTTTTATTGTCCTCGAAAACAAATGCGGTTCTCCGGTTGCTTTGTTATATACATAGAAAATCTCATTTGCGCTCAATATCTTCTGACACAGTGCCGCTGCCAGTTTATCAATTTTTTTATGATTCTCCTGCTGTTGTTCCTCACCCTCTTCTTTTTGAGAATGAAGCCATGAAAACAGTCTCCATATTTCTGCACAATCCGTAATACTCAGCGCTGCTATGTCTTCATTAGACAATTCCAGATTTTGTTGTGTCACATAAGCATCTCCCAAAGCATTTATATATGCGTTATGCACCTCAGCAATCGACTGGTCTCTTGTATGTAGAACCATTCCCCTTTTTAAATGATGTAACTTTCCTTTTTCTATTTTTAAGCCTACATGACAGTCAGAAGCTTCTTTGGCTGATATACCCGGACCGGTTTCAATCCCCAAGATAGTTGTCAAGAAAATCTGGGCATCATCATCTCCCATATCAGAAATATATACAGCATCACCCACAGTAACCTTACCTTTTAATCTTCCAACCACAATAACATCATCACAATTTTGTAATGCGAAGATATCTTGAATCCCCAAAACAAAAGAGGCTGATACAATATCTGTATTACACACTGCCCCTTGATTTAGTTTGTCTTTCAGTTTTGTGAACATTCCCATTTTGTCCTTCTTCTCCTTCATAGTTGATTGTTCTTTCCTCATATTATCATAATCACTTTTCTTTTTAGGTGCCTCCATTTATCGGTTTCTATCGGTCAGTTTCATACATATTTACATAAGCACCTTCCAATACCCGGATTTGCTTTATTGCCCTCTTTATTACCCACCCACATCATATCATGAGTGGGCAATAAAGTAAGAATAAAATTGAAATACCTCTTCGCGTTGCACTGCTCCATATCTCCAATGTAAGCAACATTACGGATAATAACAGCTATCGTGAGATTTACATTTCCATAGTGCCATTGGATGTTCTTTCACTCGTTCTAAAATTTCAGCATCCTTAAATAGTAATTCTGGTCTGTATTCTTTTTGTTCAAACGCTTCCATATATTCCATTTCTTCTGCTGTAACCTGCATCAGATCTGCAATATATTTTCTTGCACTTAACTTCCTTTCATCTAAATCAAAATTTTCCTTTTTCCGAAGAACAGGAAATAAATCTCGTCTTATCTTCTGAAATGTTAATCTCTCGATTGCAGATGTATCAAAAGTTTTATTTACTTTTTCCTGCGAAATTGAATTGTAAAAGATAATGCATTTTCGGAACATATCTTTCTCATCTGAATCAAAGAGTCCATAATAAACCATATTGTTAAAATCGTACAAATCTCTGGCTGCTGCACGGCTTATCAACGCATTTGTTTTTGCCGCAAATACTTCCATTGGTGCAAGTGTACGAATTTCAAATCTTTCTTCGAAAACATCTGTTAGTATCTCGGTTTTTATCGGTTTCAACACATGAGATCTCAAGGAATAATTCAGCTCTATCTTAATATTATCCATATTACCTGCTGAATTCCGGTATTGATAATGAAACGCATCCAGACTAAAGTTAAATCTAGACGCTGTGGACAGCTGATAGCCTTCCATATCCATATATTCCTTGAGAATTGCAGCAATCTTTTCCCTGTCCTCTGCCATTTCATCCTTTGTAACATTGGGAATATAATCCATATCAATGTCCACAGACAATCTTGGAAGATTGAAAATCACCATATTGATTGCAGTTCCACCTTTCAATACCAGATGCTCCTGTAAATACGGTTCGTTATTCATAAATTTCAGTATCTCTTTTAGACGCAGAACCTTTTCGAAAGTATCTCTAACAAATCCATATTGCTGTGCAATTCTGCCAAGTTGTATTTTATTATATTCAATCATCTTCACCACTCACTCCGTTCTTCAAGTATCCTTTCGCATCTGATACAACCATTTTCCACTTTGTATTATAACAACCCTGAAAAATATCTTTAGAGAGATAGCGATTGCTTTTCCCAATATGCTCCATGCACATCTCATAAAATCCGTTTGTTAGACCACTTGCCTTGCAATATGTTTCCAACAAATATCCCATTTTCTGATACAAAAACTGATTGTGATACTCTGCTAAATACTGGAACAGCTTGTTTTCATCTAATTTACGAATTGACTGAATAAAGGCAATCACTTCTTCAATCCCTGCAATCTTATCCATATCTTTCACACTGTCCAACAAAGTCTTCTCCAAGTCAGTAACACGAATTCCACCACTATATTTTACACTTTCAATACCAGTCTGCGTTTTTGCAGGAATATATTTATAGGTATATCCATCAAACTCGAATTCTTGAAATCGCGTTTCAGAAGACACATATACATCATAATATACCTGATCCGACATTCCATGATATTCTATTGCAGTGTGATGTGATATATAAGCACTCTTTGTAATCATACAAGCTATCTGAAATCGACTTGCTACTGGCGCACCTGTTTCCCCACTGATACAGGTATACAGATTATTTCTGATTTTCATAATCAGTTTTTGTTTCATAAGCCGCTTTAGGGCCGACCTTGTACTTTCAATATTATCATAATATTGGTTCACATCATCAGTTGTAAACACTGGTTTTTGTAATAATTCAAAGTATAAATTCATAACATCACCTTATTTTTTGTATAATACAGTTCGTTTTTAAACTGTTTGATTCTCATTATAAACTATAATACATTCTTTTTAAGCAATTTGCAAGTTTAATATTTGTATGTTTTGGTTTCTTTTTAAACTCTTTTATACCAAAAATAAAGTGTGAATATCTCCTTTCCTAAGTAAATATGTACATTATAGTCCTTATACGTACCTTCACAAGTTCTGACTGGAGGTGTTCCTTCTATTGTGCTCTTTTCGCTGTGTTCATACTTCGTTCTCCTTTTCTTGAAATGTTTGACCATAACACAAAAAAGACACTTCCTTAGATTTGTTCTAAGAAAGTGTCTTTGTCTGTACAAATATTTTCGTAAAGTACCCGAGGTATTCGGTAGTTGAACCCGTTATTCCTCGTTATTACATCAGAATTTGTTGTAGTACGCGTTGTAGTAAACTATTTTCAAGTCCGGAAAGCCGCATAAACACTGGGTTTATTTGTCCAACGACTTCATTGTCGGAAACTCCTCCGACAAAACCGTGATTTCCCTCCATGATTCTTCATGGTAATCAGTTTGCGCATCCGAAATGCTTTTTTTGATGTTCGTGATTCTCCATGACACTACAGATTCGATGTGTCCTCGTTGTGGCAAGTACCTTTTCTGGTATGGTTTCATGGATCATCATAAAGACTGGGCAATGTCTAAAAACTTAATAGACAATTTGCTACATTTTTATTATAAGTTCTTCATTGTTATATTTCAAGAAATTTCTATATTTCAAAACATAACATCGAAAGTCCTCTATTAAGAAATAAAAATCAAATGCATATTTGAATGTCTTTCCAATGAATGTTTATCTTTCTCAATAAATTTCCAGGTATCTTTATATGTACCATGTACTGCTAACTCTGAATCTGATATAAAGCTTATGAAATCAGCTACTTTACCCTCATACTTTTCGGCAAACTCATCAGACAACTCTTCCTTCTCCTCATCAGAATAGTCCTTTAGTTCGTTATACAATACATGTTCCAAGTTACAAGAATTGAAATAAAGTCGATATCTGATTTCATGTACTTTTCCTGTTTTCCAAAGTTTAAACATTATTTCCGATTTATGTTTATTTCTATTCTCTGTTGCACTAACATTTGAAGTTTCCATATGATCTTCATAATACTGAATAGAATCAACTTCACCCTCAATAATACAGCCTTCTGTAAAAGTTCCATCCGTGTCAGCAATATGAATGATTTTTATAAAATCTTCCCAGTTATATCCGTATCTTTTTCTTATTTCATCTATTATTTGATCAACTTTGGAAACAGCATTTTCTACAGACGTTGAATTATTGGATGTTATA
>DATESB010000012.1:0-2278 GCA_035271065.1 Lachnospiraceae bacterium
TCTTCTCACGATCCGCATCGGTTGCATCTTCAGCGATGCCAGAGCGAATTATTTCAGAAGCCTTTCTGAGCATCCGTTTAACATCATCCATTGTATATTCCATCGTAGCACCTCCATTGCCGCAGCAATCCGTCGTGGAAAAAATCGATCAGATATAACTGCTGTTTTGTATTTATCATAACACATCTGTAAAGATTTTTCTACTGCAAAGAGCGTCCGAAGGATGCGTAGCCGTATGATGAAATCATGCGTTCTCATGGGGGCTTGGGGGAAACCCTCAACAAGCGTTTGGGGCTATGTGGATAGCCACAAGCATTGCTTGCCGCTTTCTTTGCAGAAATGAAAAGAGCCAGAGAGGAAACCGTCAAATTTCACTCACTGGCTCAATTCGCTTCAATTTTCTTAGATAGCTCTGTTAATTCCTGCATGGTCTCCTGTGTATGGTGCAGCAGGGTTTCACGCATTTCTGACGGGCAGCTGGAATAAAGCATTTTCATCTGGTTGGCTCCCTCATCTTCTGGAGAAACATCCGGATTTATCAGAGAATCCAGAGAGATGTTCAAAACCTTGGCCAATGCTCTTAAAATCAAATAGGAAGGATTCATCTGCCCTTTTTCAATGTTGGCAATTTGTTTTACAGAAACATGGCTCTGGTCTGAAAGCTCCTGCTGTGTCAGGTCTTTTTTCTTTCGGGCCTCCCGCATTATTTGACCCAAAGCGGTTAAATCGTCAATCGGCATAATCATTCACCTCAATAACATTGTATCGTGCCGATTTGTTTTGAGGAATAACCTTATTATGCCTGCTAAAAGGTATGATAATGCCGATTTTGTAATATAAAAAACGAATAGGGCGCAAAGACCCTTGATATTTTTATATCATGAGTCCTTACACCCTACTATGAGTTTTTATCTTGAGATAATTTTTTTAGGATATATTCTGTTTATGTGAATTACCCATCTGCTCTTTTTCTTGTGTTTTCAGATGCGTTTCCCGCTTATCGGTTGCTTCTTTCAAAAGAGCGTAAGTGGCTGCTGCGGCAGGTACGCCAAGCAACATACCGATTGGTCCAGCCAGATTGCCACCTATTGTGATTGCCGTTAAAACCCACATGGCAGGAAGGTTGATTTTTGCGCCCACAACTTTCGGATAGATTGCATTTCCTTCGATCTGTTGCAAAGTAAGCAGGAAAATAATGAATACCAGTGCCTTAAAAGGATTGACTGTCAGAATCAAAAATGCACCCACAAGTGTAGCAATCCAGACACCGACATAGGGAATCAGTGCTGTTACCCCAACAAGCGCACCGATCATCGGCGCATATGGTATTCTCAGAATTAACATACCGATTGCACACAGGCTGCCTAAAATTATTGCCTCAGTCGTTTGCCCTGCTACAAAAAGCTTGAAGTTTTTTTCACAGACAGCTGCCACATGAATGCCCCGCTCGGCAAAACATGCTGGAATCCATACACGGACAATTCGGGTGATCTGACTTTTTAATTTCTCCTTATTGGCCAAAATATAAATTGAGAACACAAGACCAATCGCAAAATCGACTGCCGTCGCAACCACGCTTCCAAATGCGGAAGCAGCAGTGTCCATAATGGTGGTTCCCAATTGATTCAACCATTCATTCAAATTGTCTTTCAGTTCAAGAAAATCAATATCAATTTGGGACAGCTGTTCTCCGAATGGGATTTTAGAATAGTCAGCCGTGCTTTCAAATGTCACCAGTTGATCCAGACCATTCGTCAAGGATGATATGACAATAGATACTGCATCGATCAATTCGGGAATAACAAGAAAAGCAACACCGACAAAGACCCCTATCACCAAAATAAATGAAAGCAGGATCGCAAGCGGGCGGCGCATTTTCGTTTTCCTAGATGTCGGATGTTTGGGGAACAGATGTCTTTCAATAACCCCCAACGGAACATTCAGAAACAACGCCAAAATCAATCCAATTAAAAGTGGGTTCAGCAGGTCTTTCAACCACATCACGGCATCAGCTACATGACTAATATGTCGGATGCCAAGATAAATCAAAATGCAGGCTGTAAACGTTCCGATAATCCACTTTGATAATTTTTTGTGTGTTTCAATATCTTCAAACATTCAAGACCCTCCTTACATCAGTGGTGCAAATAGCCGCAGTATATCCTGGAGCAGATGCACTACGATATTTGTTTTGCAATCCTTTTCTGTCACCTGTTGGCATATCTCCAGCGTTTGCAGAAAATCCTCCTTGACTTCCATAACAGCTTTGGCCTCATAG
>DATESB010000013.1:0-6852 GCA_035271065.1 Lachnospiraceae bacterium
GTATAATACTAGAGACAGATATAGCACCTGCATAAACTGTGGGTGCTAATTCTTACTTTTAGATAGATTTATTTGATGAATAAAATTTTGGAGGCAGTTAAATGCAGATAGAGTTCGATGTAAAAATGACAACAGGTAAGATGTATGACTATATGCTTTATCATATGTTCACAAGCTTTCAGGGAATATTGGGAGAGGCAATCGGTGTCATGTTGGTTGCGGCTTTTGCAGCATCCGGCAAATGGGTATATTTGGTGGCAGGCGTGGTTGTTATGCTTTACTTACCGGTTGCGTTATATATGAATGCAAAGAAACAGGTGCTTCTAAATCCAGCATTTAAGGACATTCTTCATTATACATTAACTGAAGAGGGAATTACAATCAGAGTCGGTGAGGAAGAAGAGTCACAGGCATGGAAGGATATGCGCAAGGCTGTATCAACCGGAAAGAGTATTTTCATTTACACCAGTAAGCGTGGAGCCAGCATTTTTCCTAAGGAAGATTTGGGAGAGCAGAAAATGGCAGTAATTGAAATGATATCGACACATATGGAACCAAAGAAGGTTAATATAAAAGGATAACGAGATGTTAAGGGAAGAAATATGGTAACAGAAACATTTAGTGCGCAAGAAACATTTGCGTTTGGAGAGACAATTGGGTCCGGTGCAAAACCGGGAGAGATTATTACATTAATCGGAGATTTGGGTGTCGGCAAGACGGTATTTACACAGGGCGTCGCAAAGGGGCTGGGTATTACAGAGCCGATTAACAGCCCGACATTTACCATTTTGCAGGTATATGAAGAAGGGCGTATTCCATTTTATCATTTTGATGTGTATCGCATCGGTGATATTGAGGAAATGGATGAGATAGGATATGAGGATTATTTCTTTGGAGACGGACTGTGTATTGTGGAATGGGCAGATTTGATTAAGGAACTGATGCCTACGCAGGTGAAGCGAGTTGTGATAGAAAAGGATTTGGAACGAGGATTTGATTATCGAAGGATTACGATAGAAGAATAAAAGAAATAGAAGGATATAGCGGCTATGAAAATATTGGCGATAGACAGTTCGGGACTTGTAGCCTCGGCAGCGGTGTTGGAATTTGGCGATGCACCCGTGATGACGGCTGAGTATACAATCAATTTCAAAAAGACCCATTCACAAACATTAATTCCGATGCTTGATGAAATTAAGCGTATGATTGATTTGGATTTGGGTACGATAGATGCGATAGCAATTGCTGCGGGACCCGGTTCATTTACGGGACTACGTATCGGTTCTGCAACTGCAAAAGGATTGGGACTTGCGCTGGACAAGCCGATTATTTCGGTACCTACGGTTGATGCGCTTGCATATAATTTGTGCGATACGGACAAGTTAATCTGTCCGATTATGGATGCAAGACGCGGTCAGGTCTATACAGGGCTGTATACATTTACAGGCAATGAATATCAGGTGGTACGCGAGCAATGTGCAGTTATGATTGAAGAGATTGTTGAAGATATTAATAAATTGGGACGCGAGACGATTTTTCTGGGGGACGGGGTACCGGTATTTACGGAGCGTCTGAAAGAAATCATGAAGGTACCGTATTTGTTTGCACCGCCACATATGTGCAGACAGCGAGCAGGTGCAGTTGGTGTGCTGGCATATGAGTACTATTTAAAAGAGACAGACGAAACCGGCGCAGAAGTGGAAGGCCATATTCAAACAGCTACAGAGCATAAACCGGAATATCTCAGATTGTCTCAGGCAGAACGAGAACTAGCAGAGAAACAGTTGAAAAAAGAATGAAGAAGGAAATCAGAATAAGAAGAAATGATGGAAGATTGTGAATTAATAATCAGAGAAATGAGAGAAGAAGATGTCGATGCAATCTGCCAAATTGAGCAGGAATCATTTTCAATGCCATGGCGCAAGCAGGATTTTTTAGACATGATTACGTATGATCATCTATTGTATCTTGTGGCTGAATTTGGTAATATAATAGTAGGCGGATGCGGATTGCGGATGATTGTCGGTGAAGGCGAGATTACCAATGTTGCCATTCGCGAAGCATACAGAAATAGAGGCTATGGCGCCAAACTTTTGGCCGCTATGTTGGAAAAAGGCAATGAACTTGGTATGACCGCATTTACATTAGAGGTTCGTAAGAGCAATTTGTCAGCAATACATGTATATGAAAAAATGGGTTTTATTTCCGAAGGAATTCGTAAAAATTTTTATGAAAAACCATGTGAAGATGCAGTTATTATGTGGAAGAGATAAACAGGACATGGAGTAATTACCACTATTCATTGCAACACCGTTCTTGTACAATGGTAATAGGTCATTCATTATGGTACAGTACAGGGAGGAAGAGCAATGCGTAAACACAATGAAATCAATCATGAGTTAGAAGAGGTATTTTGCAATTATTGTGGCAAACACCTAAAGACAGAAGCAGGTATCGTCAAAGAAGGAGTTGTTCCGGTAGATATTACATTCGGTTATTTCTCTGATAAGGACGGGCAGGTTCACAGTCTGGATTTGTGTGAGAAATGCTATGATAATCTGATACAGCAATTCGAGGTTCCGGTTACGATACGCCAGACGAACGAACTGCTATAGTGAGGAAAATAGATGCTGGATGTTTGTTTACTTGGGACCGGCGGTATGATGCCGCTACCCTATCGGTGGCTGACGTCGCTGATGATGCGTTTTAACGGAAGCAGTATTTTGATAGATTGCGGAGAAGGAACGCAGATAGCAATGAAAGAAAAGGGTTGGAGTGCCAAGCCCATTGATATTATCTGTATTACACATTTTCATGCAGATCATATCAGTGGATTACCGGGACTCCTGCTTACAATGGGTAATGCAGAAAGAACCGAACCCCTTACAATGATAGGCCCCAGAGGATTAGAGCGTATTGTATCGGCACTTCGCGTGATAGCACCGGAACTGCCGTTTGAAATCAGATACATTGAGTTGACAGAAATAGAGCAGACACTTGATTTTGGCGAATTCAGAATAGAAGCATTTCGTGCAAATCATAATATTGTTTGCTACGGATATAGCATTGTGATAGAACGAACCGGCAAGTTCAGTGTGGAAAATGCCAATGCCAAGGGCATTCCGATGCAGTATTGGAACCGCCTGCAAAAAGGTGAAGAGATTGAAACACCTGAAGGGGTCTATACACCTGATATGGTACTCGGACCGCCACGAAAAGGAATCAAATTAACCTACTGTACAGATTCCAGACCAACTGATATGATTGTTAAAAATGCATATAAAGCTGACTTGTTTATTTGCGAGGGAATGTATGGCGAACCTGATATGGAGCAGAAGGCAAGAGAACATAAGCACATGACTTTTTATGAGGCGGCACATATGGCACAGGAGGCGGATGTATCCGAAATGTGGCTGACACATTACAGCCCTTCACTGGTTAATCCAAGGGAGTTTATGCCAAAGGTGCGAGGGATATTTGAAAATGCACATGCAGGCAAGGATGCAAAGACAGTTACATTGGAATTTGAAGACGATTAAAAATACAGACAGAAGATAAGTTGGAAACTCATCCGGAAGGTGGGGAAGACGTGAACAAGGCAAAGGGCATCAAGGGTCTGATATTGGGAGCAATTATGATAGTGCTGATAGGTGGATATTATTTATATCTGTCTAATCGTAATGCGCCTGAAGAAGAGGAAACTGAGACCTTTACCCTGACACAGGAAGCTCTTACGCGTGACTTGGAACGTTCTTATCCGCCATCACCGAAAGAAGTGCTCAAGTATTATAATGATTTAACGATGTGTTTTTATAATGAAGAACATGAGGCGGAGGAATTGGCGGAACTGGCTCGACAGGCAAGAAGATTGTATGACGATGAACTGCTTGCCAATCAAACCGAGGAACAATATATACAGATGTTGGCGGAAGATGTTGCGTCCTATCAAGAGGAGGAGACCGTCATATCAAGTTATTCTGTTTCCAACAGTGTGGATGTCGAGTATTATGACAGAGACGGTTATGAATGGGCGAAGCTGTATTGCATAGTTACTCTGCGTAAAGGGACGCAGCTTGGTTCAACACAGGAAGATTTTCTGTTGCGCAAGGATGCAGACGGTCATTGGAAGATATATGGCTGGATTGTGAGTCCAAAAGATGCGGTTGAGGATACGTTAAATGAAGGATAGACTGGAAAATAAGGACATATTGATTTTGGCGATTGAGAGTTCCTGCGACGAGACGGCAGCTGCCGTTGTAAAGAACGGACGTGAGGTGCTCTCTAATATTATTTCTTCGCAAATCGAACTGCACAAACTATATGGTGGTGTGGTTCCTGAAATTGCGTCCAGAAAACACATTGAGAAAATAAATCAGGTAATTGAGGAAGCACTTTCAGTGGCTCATGTGACACTGAAAGATATTGATGCAATCGGTGTTACATATGGTCCTGGACTTGTGGGTGCACTGCTTGTCGGTGTGGCTGCAGCAAAAGCAATCAGTTTTGCAACAGGAATTCCGCTTGTAGGTGTGCATCATATTGAGGGACATATTTCAGCAAATTATATAGAACATAAAGAATTGGAGCCTCCGTTTATGTCACTGGTGGTATCCGGAGGGCATACACATCTGGTTAAGGTGCAGGATTACGGTGTATATGAAATTCTTGGTCGCACACGTGATGATGCAGCCGGAGAAGCATTTGACAAGGTGGCGCGGGCAATCGGACTCGGCTATCCGGGCGGACCGAAGATTGATAAGGTAGCCAAGGAAGGTAATCCGCAGGCAATTGCATTTCCGAGAGCAAAAGTGGAAGGCTCTCTATATGATTTCAGTTTCAGTGGTTTGAAGTCAGCGGTTTTAAACTATCTGGATTCCTGCGAAATGAAAGGCGAGGCATATGTACAGGCTGATGTAGCCGCTTCTTTTCAAAAGGCAGTCACGGATGTGCTTGTGGAACATTCAATCGCGGCAGTAAAAGAGCAAGGTTTTCAGAAGTTTGCAATGGCAGGTGGTGTTGCATCCAACTCTGCATTGCGCGCAGCTATGGATGCAGCATGTAAGGATGCAGGGATAGAATTGTATTATCCGTCGCCGATATTTTGTACTGACAATGCAGCGATGATAGGGGCGGCGGCATATTATGAATTTAGAAACGGTGTGCGCAGCGGATTAGATTTGAATGCGGTGCCGAATTTGAAATTGGGTGAGAGATAATGGAAGAGAAGAAGTGTGTGGCCATTGTGTTGGCAGCAGGACAGGGAAAGAGAATGAATGCAGATGTACAGAAGCAGTACCTGATGCTTGGTGACAGACCTGTGTTGTATCATTCGTTAAAAGTATTTGAAGACAGTTTCATCAACGAAGTGATTTTGGTGGTGGGTGAAAATGATATTGAATACTGTCAAAAAGAGATTGTTGAGAAATACGGACTGCGCAAGGTCTCAAAAATTGTTGCAGGCGGAAAAGAACGCTATCATTCTGTCATGAACGGTATAAAAGCAATTGATGATGAGACGTGTTCTTACCTATATATACATGACGGGGCAAGACCGTTTGTGACACAGGATATATTACGTCGTGCCTACGAAACGGTTCATGAGTTTGGAACAGCTGTTGTTGCCATGCCTTCAAAAGATACAGTGAAGATAGCGGATGATAACCAATGTGCTAAAGAAACACCTGACAGGCGTATGGTTTGGATGATGCAAACACCACAGGTATTCTCATTTGATTTAATTAAGGATGCTTATCAGAGATTGGCTGAAGCTGATGAGAAATTAGCCGAATTGGGAATCGTAATCACAGATGATGCAATGGTGGTTGAGATGTTTGAGAATACCAAAGTGAAATTTGTGGAAGGCTCTTATGGAAACATTAAAATAACAACACCGGAAGATTTATTAATAGCAAATGCATTATTGTCCTAATTTCAATCGTATGATTTCTGCAAGAGGATGGGCTTATAAGCACTGAAAAAATGCGTATTTTTGCATTTTTAGATTTAGATAAAAATTCCTAAAAAAAACGATTGACACAGTTTGACGTTTTTGCTACAATAATGATTGCGCCGATTTGGTCAGTAATTTGCCGAACGGCATAAAAGAGTCGCGAGCGGCTCTTTATTATACGATATATATTTTATATGTGACAATGGAGAGGTATCGAAGTGGTCATAACGAGGCGGTCTTGAAAACCGTTTGTCCGCAAGGGCACGTGGGTTCGAATCCCACCCTCTCCGCTCAGTAATATAATTAAATACGCTATGTAATCAGCTGGTATCAAGTACTTGGAGAAGTACCCAAGCGGCTGAAGGGGCTCCCCTGGAAAGGGAGTAGGTCGTTAATAGCGGCGCGAGGGTTCAAATCCCTCCTTCTCCGTTAAGTAATACAAGCGATTACGAAGTGAACAGATATTGCTGACGCACCTTGTACTATGTACACGATTTCTTACAGAAATCGGCACCTTGATAACTAAACAGTATAACCAACCCTGAAAATTCAAGAAACAGATTTACAAGCGTACAGAGTACGCCAGGATTTTTGGAAGACGCCGTGTAAGCTTGCTTACTAAGACGTATTACAAAACATCCGCAATGCACGCAGTGCATTTGGAAATCGTACGTGAGCGAAAAGCTAAGCTTTGAGCCTTGATACCTGTAAATTTGTAAAAATGAGATTTCAGAAAAGAAACAACCTAGAAACAGTAAAATGGATAAAATTAGCTAGCAAGTTGATTTTGACCAAGGAACGAAAGCAGAAATGTTTTCACAAACTTTATCAGAGAGTTTGATCCTGGCTCAGGATGAACGCTGGCGGCGTGCTTAACACATGCAAGTCGAACGAAGCACCTC
>DATESB010000014.1:0-8486 GCA_035271065.1 Lachnospiraceae bacterium
GATGACATCGCTTGCATATGCCAAAGATGCAAAGAATAATTTGCCTGTCGTAAATGTCTCTTTAATCTGTTCGCTGTCAGTTACAATATATACTTGTGCCTTTCTGCTTGGTGCAACATTCATTTCTGCTCTGACATTACGGATACCGCGTACTGCCCCCTTGATTGTCTCAATTGCTCGCTCTGCATCAAGGAATTCCCAATCCTGTCGATATTCAGGCCATGCAGAAATCATAATGGATTCCTCACCCTCTGTATCTGCTGCGCACCCTGCTGATTGTAGCGTACAGAAGATTTCTTCCGTAATAAACGGCATAAACGGATGTAATAGTTTTAATGCATTTAAGAGAACGGTCTTTAATGTCCACAATGCCGCATTCTGTGAAGCAACATCCTGTGTATTGTAAAGACGCGGTTTTACCATTTCAATATACCAGTCACAGAATTCATCCCAGATAAAATCGTATACTTTCTGTACGGCAATACCGAGTTCATAAGCCTCCATGTTGTTAGTGACTTCTTTGGTCAATCCGTTCAGTTTGGATAATATCCAGCAATCTGCAGGCATCAACTGCTCCGTCTTAACTTCAGGAACAATCTTATCCTCCATATTCATCATGATGAAACGACTTGCGTTCCATACCTTATTTGCAAAGTTTCTGCTTGCCTCCACACGTTCATAATAGAAACGCATATCATTACCGGGTGCATTTCCGGTGATAATGGTCAGTCTTAGGGCATCTGCTCCGTACTGGTCAATCAATTCCAGAGGGTCGATACCGTTTCCAAGTGATTTACTCATCTTACGACCTTGTGAGTCACGTATCAATCCATGAATCAATACCGTATGGAACGGACTTCTGCCCATATGCTCAATCCCTGAAAATACCATACGAATTACCCAGAAGAAAATGATATCATAACCGGTTACAAGTACATCGGTCGGATAGAAATAATCCAGTTCCTCTGTCTTTTCAGGCCAGCCAAGTGTTGAAAATGGCCAGAGTGCTGAAGAAAACCATGTATCCAAAGTATCCTCATCCTGTGTCATTGTGGTACAGCCGCACTTCGGACATTGGTCAGGTGCTTCCTTTGCCACTACAATCTCGCCGCACTCTGCGCAGTAGTAAGCCGGGATGCGATGTCCCCACCACAACTGACGGCTGATACACCAGTCCCTGATATTTTCAAGCCAATGTAAATAAATCTTGTCAAAACGCTCCGGTACAAATTTAAGTTCTCCAAGTTCTGATTTCTCTCCGGCGCGTGTCTTCTTCAATACTTCAATTGCAGGCTTTGCCAATTCTTCCATTGCTACAAACCACTGCTGTTTTGCCATCGGCTCTATTGTTGTTCCGCATCTGTCATGCGTTCCTACATTATGTGTATGCTCTTCTATCTTCTCTAAAAGTCCCTGTGCTTCGAGATCCGCCACTACCTGCTTTCTTGCTTCATAGCGCTCTAAAACGGCGTATTTTCCGCCAGCCTCATTGATAGTAGCATCATCATTCATGATATTAATAACCGGAAGGTCATGACGCCTTCCAACCTCAAAGTCATTCGGGTCATGTGCAGGTGTAATCTTAACAACACCGGTACCGAATTCTTTATCTACATAAGAGTCCGCAATGACCGGAATTTCTTTATTGACAAGCGGGAGAAGTACTGTCTTTCCAATTAGGTTTACATAACGTTCATCGTCCGGATTGACCGCAAGGGCTGTATCGCCAAGCATTGTCTCAGGACGAGTGGTTGCCACAATTACATATTCATCCGCTGTCGTTCCGGCTTTGGGTGCCTTGCCTGCCTGCGCAGCCTCAGCAGCACTTGTCCCTACAATTGGGTACTTAATGTGCCAGAAATGTCCCGGCTGCTCCTCATGCTCTACTTCTGCATCTGAAATCGTTGTCTGGCAAATAGGGCACCAGTTTACAATTCTGTTCCCTTTGTAAATAAATCCTTTTTTATATAGTTTAATAAATACTTCTTCAACTGCTGCTGAACAGCCTTCGTCCATCGTAAACCGCTCTCTGTCCCAATCGCAGGAAGAACCCAGTTTCTTTAGCTGCTCAACAATAGCACGACCATACTCATCACGCCATTCCCATGTACGCTTTAAGAAGCCTTCTCTGCCGAGTTCATTTTTGTCGATGCCCTCATTTCTCAATGCCTCGATTACCTTAACCTCTGTGGAAATCGCTGCATGGTCAGTTCCCGGAACCCAAAGCGCGTTATAGCCCTGCATCCTTTTGAAACGAATTAATATATCCTGCATGGTTGAGTCAAATGCATGTCCCATATGCAGTTTTCCGGTAATATTCGGAGGTGGCATCACAATTGTAAAAGGTTTTTTACTTCTGTCTACCTCTGCATGAAAATACCCCTTGTCTATCCATTTTTGATACAATCTGTCCTCAAGACCATGTGGGTCATAGGTTTTTGCTAATTCGTTACTCATCGCACTCTCTCCTTTTATTTGGTTACTGCATTGGTTTATCCAGTGACTGCTCTTGAAAATAAAAACGCCCTCTGCAAACATGATTACATGTCTGTAAAGGGCGAAATGTCCAATTCCACGGTACCACCTTTTTTGATGGAGTGCCGGTTAACATAATGTGTCTCTTGTTATCTCAATTCTCCATACCTCTTCGTCCGTTAACGGGGACCAAGCGTGTATCCCTACTTATTCATCAAATGTAATATCGTTCAGGATACCGATTCAGAAGCTACCTTCCGCATATCTTTCTTCAAACAGTCTTGCAGCCGATGGACCGTTCTCTCTGATAAGAGTCTATGCGTACTCCTCTTCGTCATCATCTTTGTCTTCCACACCATAAATAAGGTCATTTATGTGCTTTTAATTATTCCCAATCATATAATATCTTTCAGTCTTTGTCAAGCCATCTGCAAACCGAATTTACATGCTAAGTTTGTTCCGTATAACAAAACATCTTGCCTTTTCACCTAATTCACAGAAGAAATAGCTTCCTTGTCGCCAAATTCTATCAATCGCGACAAGGAAGCTATTATTTGACCTCAAGGGGTTAAACCTGAATCTAGTATATCCTATAATTTCCGCTCAATGCCATATAGGCGAACAAATACAGGCAATTGTCATAGTATCTTCTATTGCCGGTACGTAGCGGCGTCTCCCAAAACAGGCGAATCCAAGTCTCCGCATTGGTTGCAGCCGCCGCAGTGCTTGCAACAGCCTCAAACGATGCCAGCGAAGCGGCGGCATTGGTCGCAATGATTGCGACCGGATGCAGTGCCTTTTCCGGCAATACTGTTCCGTCTATCTCGTATACTCTAAAATCTATTCCCGGGAATTCCGAGTTCCTCACTTGACCTTTAACATACTCATCTTTTGAGAGAACCTGCTCACAGAAAAACTTCTGAATCTTCTCCGCGCATTCGCGCTCCCATTCATCAACTCCAAACCATGCATAATCAAGTCCGATGTTTAATGCCACACGGTATGCATCGCTATAATATTTGTCATGTTCTCCGAACACATCCTTATAATCACTGAACGGACTGCCATCATATGCGGCATACTCTGCACAGAGTCCCGTCTTAGGATGGGCAGCTTTCTTTAAATAGTCTCTGGACGCCGCTGCCGCGTCTTTCCAGAAGTCTCTGTCTTCTTCATTTGCCCACAGAGCAAACAATTCATAGAAATGTGGTAAATGATAAGACGGATCGCTCCAGTCACATTCCGGAATAAACTTAATTAACTTATTCGAAGGCTCCCACATCGGAAAGCCAATTTCATCATTCTTAGCAAGGCCTTCACCGATGCAACTGTTTCCATTTCCTTTATGTACACAGGCGTGCAGGATAGCTCTGGCTTCCTTGGCATAATCAAATATGCCCTGACCGTTGCCCCAGCGATTGGCTGCAAAGAAAAGAGCCATTGCAAAGTACTCTTCGCCATCCGGTGCCGGTCCGTTGGAATTTCGACTGCCATCCAAACCGCATGACCAAGCAAAATATCCACAGTTCTTGCCATCTGCCTGCCACATATAAGTCTTGACCCATTTCCATAAACGGTCGAATTCTTCCTTCTTATCCAACTGCACACACATCATCATGCCGTAAGACATACCCTCTGTCCGTACATCATGATTGCCTGTGTCCGTCATAAATCCCATATCGTCCCCAACCGGGTAATAGACACGTTCTTCATCGCTCCCGTAGAACATCGTCTGGAATATCTGCTCCAATCGTGCCCTGATTTCTTTTTCATCATAGCCTAACTCCGCAAACACGTTACGGTATTCCTTTGAATAAAATGCACCCTGCATCATGAATCCTCCATCTTAAGTACAACCTGATTACGTCCGTGTTCTTTGGCGTAATACAATTTCTCGTCTGCCTCATTGATTTGTGCGGATATCAATCCTTCTACATCACATTCAGCAACACCGAAACTCATCGTTACCTGAATTTCATCCTCATCATGTGAAATGACCGTTCCTCTGATTTGATAGAGAATGTCCTCTAAAATAACTGCTGCTGTTGCTGCATCCTTGCGCTCAAAGATAATCAGAAATTCCTCACCGCCCCAACGGATGACAAAACCTCTCTCCCGCATTCCTTCCGATAAAATACGCGCTATTTCCTTCAGCACAACATCACCGGCTTCATGCCCATAGGTATCATTTACCTTCTTAAAGAAGTCGATATCACCAATTGCAATTGTATAGGGCTTCCCGTTCTTTTCTGCTTTGGCGCGTGTTGCATCTATCTTCTTGTTTCCTGCCCGCCTGTTATACAAGCCTGTTAACGGATCTCTCTCAATTACCTTACGCAATGAGTTCTGCACATGCACGGTAAAACGTCCCATATCACCCAATTCATCATCACGGCTCAACACCATCAAATCCAAATCCGTATCAAAATTCTCTTGATCCATTTCCTTCAAAAATCCCATGATTTTCTGAATCACTGTTACAATCTGTGTACTAAAGTGTACAATCACATAAATTGTAACCAACAAAGCAAGCAATGTAATAATAATGCTCCTAATTGCTGCCGAATAAACCAATGATTGCACATCAGATGCCGGTGTTGCCGTTGCAATCATTCCGATACATTCACCATCGGAATTGAAAATCGGTCCGTAATAAGCATAATAGTCATTATTACCGACTGTTACATTATCATAAAAACGAGATTCTTTGTCTGCCCACATATTCTTGGAAATCAGAAGATGTGCCGCACTTCCGATTAAACGATTCTCCTCTTCATCGACTATGGTGGTCAACATTCTGACATCATAGAAAAAAATTGTAATATCCACTCCGGTGGCTTCTTTAATATGATCCATAATCTGATATTCGCCACTGATAATTTTGCCGCCCTTAGTCAGTGCCATCAGGTCTTTCCCTTTTAAAGTAATATCATATTCTCCCGGATAAAGCGCATCATAAGCTACCAGTACAGATGCCCCAACATCACTCAAATCCTGTTGCACCTGCGTCTTCATGCCTGTCGTAAAAGCATATGTATTATATCCGATGATAATCACTCCCAGAATAATAAGCGGAAGCAATGTCATCCTCATAAATGTATTATATAGACTGCCCTGCCCTTTTCTTCGCATTTTTTCTATCTTCATGGCGGCCACCTTTCTATTCAAACTTCCATACCATTAATTTAGCATGAACCACCTGTTTTTGCAACATTTGTACCTGCTTGGCAATACTAGTCATCGTATGTCGAATTGTGTGATTTTGGTTGCACTCTTTTCGGAATACTGATATGATTTTATCATGATGAAAAAGGAGGTTTTATACATCTTATGAAAATTTACCAAGCAAGGGATTACGAACAAATGAGCCGTATAGCGGCAAACATCATTGCATCACAAATTATCTTGAATCCAACCTGTACGCTCGGTCTGGCAACCGGCTCTACACCGATTGGAACCTATGCGCAGTTAGTAAAGCGTTATGAGGCCGGCGACCTCGATTTTTCCGGTATCACAAGCATTAATCTGGACGAATATAAGGGGTTACCTGCAGATAATGACCAAAGTTACCGCTACTTTATGAACACAAATTTGTTTAACCACGTTAATATTGACAAAAACCGTACTTATGTACCGGATGGGCTTGAGCCTGACAGCGATAAAGCATGTCGCGCATATGACGAAATCATTGCACGTTCCGGCGGAGTTGACCTACAGTTACTTGGTCTTGGTCACAATGGACATATTGGATTTAATGAACCGGCTGATTCATTTGCCAAAGGAACAAATTGCGTTGATTTAACTGCCACGACCATCGAGGCAAATGCTCGTTTCTTTGCCAATAAAGACGAAGTTCCAAAGCAGGCATATACCATGGGCATCGGTACCATCATGAATGCCAAAAAAGTGCTTGTCGTTGTAAGTGGAGAAGATAAAGCCGCCATTGTAAAGAAAGCCTTCTTTGGTCCTGTTACACCAGAGGTTCCGGCATCCATACTGCAGTTCCACAATGATTTTATCTTAGTTGGCGACGATGCTGCATTGTCACAGATTAAATAAATCATGATTCCTATAAAGAAATACGCGATAGAAACAAAACTCCTATCGCGTATTTTTTGATACAATCTATGATATCCCTGATTCTCTGCTATGAAAATCTTCTTTATGGCGATACATCATTTCATCCGCCATTTTGACCGCCACATCCAGCGAAATATCCCTATCAGCTCCAACAATCTGATATCCCGTGCTGATACTGAGTTGATATGGCAGAGCCATTTTCTTCACACGCTCCTTCAAATAGGCCTCTGTATCTTTACAATATTGCAAAACCTGCTCCTTGGTTGCATCTGCTCCAATCAGCAGATATTCATCGCCGCCATACCTGATACCAAGCCACTCCTCAGGAAATACATGCTGCAATACCTCTGCAACCGTTTTAATTGCCAAGTCTCCATGCAGGTGTCCATATGTATCATTGATACCTTTCATATAATTAATATCGGCAAATACGATAACCGCATCTTTACATGCTGCCCGCTTCTCATCAAAATAAGCATAGCCTAGTCTTTTGTAACCAAACCTGTTAAATAACCCGGTCATTGCATCGCGCATATATAAATCCGTTAGTTTTTGATTGGTTAATATATTAATTCTCTTCTGGCAAAATCTTGCATATCCGCTGCTGACACCCTTGCTCCAATCATAACAATGCCTATTTTAATCAATCCCATCGCGTTTTTCCCTACGAAATATCCCAATACCTGACCCTGAAAATGAAAGGGAACAAACAGGAATATATCATTATTATCACTGAACATACTTTCAGGCAGCAACTGTCTTGTTTTTATCTCCGTAATTGGCTGCAATTCACCATCCTCAATATGTATCGCGTTCAGGAGTTGATCACTGTATCCCTCGGTTCTGATCCACAATTCCTCAAAATTAATTTCCTGTGGAACACTCTCCTTTTCAATCATGATACTAAAATCAGTGTCTGAAAAGAAAGGATTGTCAAGAAAGAATTCTCGCACTGTGTCCAAAAGAGCCTTCGGGTCGTCTATCTCCATAAAGACTTCTTCTAAATGACGCTGGTTTTTATTAAAATTCAAGCCCATCTTTTGCTGATAGAACAAATCCAGACGATCATTGGTGTACTCCTCACTGATAGCCACTTTACAGCCGCAACTGGCTCTCTTGACTGCAATAGATTGAATCACTTCTTCATGCTCAACAGCCTCACCGTTCATCAATTTATTCAGATGTGCAATGGTTCGTTTTCCAAGTCCTTTCCAATTACGATTTACCGTTGAAATGGCAGGTGTAATAATAGCCGCTGACTTCATATCATCAAATCCGACTACCTTAACCTCTCTTGGTACATTGATGCCCAGCTTGTATAAACATGTAATCGCTGCAATCGCTCCCTCATCATTTACACAAACAATTGCCTCCGGCATATTCTTACGGTCCTTTACCAGATTTGTTGTAGCACTGTATGCAAATTCATAAGACCAATTGCCATGCAGAACAACCCTGTTTTCTTTTGGCTCAATGTTGTTTTCACGCATAACCTCCAGAAAAGCACGTCCTCTTTCACGGCTTTCGTAATTATCATCCGGCCCACTGATATAGGCAATATCTCGCAAACCATGGTCTTGCACCAAATGTTCCACGATTTCATGCATGCCACTATAATTATCAGTACCAATATAATCAACGCCGTCCAGTTTATATTCCAAACTGACTACCGGCGTTTTGCTTTGCAGAATTCTATTTTTCTCACGTTCCAGAACTGCCAATGAATTAAAGATATTGGAAAATAAAATCACGCCATCAAAATCTTCATAATGAATCAAATTGAATATATTATATTCTCCATGATTAAAGGCAGAAGTTTCATCATAATAGCCGTAGCAGAGAAACAAATATAAATCAACCTCATCATCCTTAACTGCATCCTTAATACCACCAAGCACCTCAAAAATGAATTCATATGACCATCCGGTTGT
>DATESB010000015.1:0-2347 GCA_035271065.1 Lachnospiraceae bacterium
ATGGGATTTGTGGATTATTTTTTGATTACATGGGATTTTATCCGTTATGCAAAAGAACAGGGGATAGCAGTTGGCCCCGGAAGAGGTTCGGCAGCAGGCTCTATTGTATCGTATTGTTTGGAAATTACGGATATTGATCCGATTAAGTATCATTTGTTGTTTGAACGTTTTCTCAATCCGGAACGTGTATCCATGCCTGATATTGATATTGACTTCTGCTTTGAAAGAAGACCGGAAGTGATTGATTATGTTGTGGAGAAATACGGCAAGGATAAGGTGGTTCAGATTGTAACCTTTGGTACAATGGCAGCAAAGGGAGTTATCAGAGATGTTGGGCGTGTTATGGACTTGCCTTATTCTTATGTGGACTCTATTGCGAAGATGGTACCGAATGAATTGAATATCACAATCGAGCGTGCGCTTGAATTAAATAATGATTTCAAAAAACTATATCAGGATGACGAACAGGTACATAACCTAATAGATATGTGCAAAAGACTGGAAGGTTTGCCACGTCATACCTCTATGCATGCTGCCGGAGTTGTCATCTGCCAGAAGGCGGCGGATGAATTTGTTCCCCTGTCACGTGGCTCTGACGGTTCGATTACAACACAGTTTACGATGACGACTTTGGAAGAACTGGGACTTTTGAAAATGGACTTTCTTGGGTTACGTACGTTGACTGTTATTCAAAATGCAGTGCATATGGCAGAAATCAGTTCTGGCAAGAAGATTGATATGCATCAAATTGATTATGATGATAAGGCAGTTCTTGATTCAATCGGAACAGGACGTACTGATGGCGTGTTCCAGTTGGAAAGTGGTGGAATGAAAAGTTTTATGAAAGAATTGAAGCCGCAGAATTTAGAGGATATCATAGCAGGTATCTCTTTGTATCGTCCGGGACCGATGGATTTTATTCCGCAGTATATCAGAGGAAAGAATTCAACCGGTGTCATTCAATACGATTGTCCGGAACTGGAACCGATTTTGTCGCCGACTTATGGCTGTATTGTATATCAGGAGCAGGTTATGCAGATTGTGCGTGAACTTGGCGGATATACGCTTGGCAGAAGTGACCTTGTGCGGCGTGCCATGAGTAAGAAAAAGCAAAGCGTCATGGAAAAAGAACGCCAGAACTTCATTTACGGCAACAAGGAAGAAGACGTTCCGGGATGTGTAGCGCGTGGGATTGATGAGAAAGTGGCAAATAAGATATACGATGATATGATGGATTTTGCCAAATATGCGTTCAATAAATCACATGCGGCGGCATATGCAGTTGTGGCGTATCAGACTGCTTATTTGAAATACTATTTTCCACTGGAATTTATGGCGGCACTGATGACATCGGTGATTGATGCACCTCATAAGGTGTATGAGTATATTTATACCTGTCGGACAATGAATATCCCGATTTTGCCACCGGATATCAATAAGGGAGAAGCTGATTTCTCAGTTTCCGAGACGGAAGACGGGACAAAAGCAATTCGTTACGGATTGACAGCAATTAAGGGCATCGGAAGACCGATTATCCAGAAGATTGTAGAAGAGCGGCGTGCGCGCGGTCCGTATACAACCATGAAAGATTTTATTACGCGGCTGACAGACTCGGATATCAATAAAAGAGTCATTGAAAGTTTGATTAAATCAGGAGCGTTTGATTCACTTGCAGGTACACGTAAGCAACTGATGAGCGTTTATGTACAAATTTTAGACAGTATTGTTCATAATAAGAAAAATAACATGGCAGGACAGATTTCTTTATTTGATATTGCTGAAGAGGATGATAAAGAGAATTATGAAATAAAGTTGCCGGATGTTGGAGAATACAGCAAGGATATTCTGCTTGCTTTTGAAAAAGAAGTAATTGGTATCTATGTCAGCGGACATCCGCTGGAGGCAGATGAAGCGATGTGGCGTAAGCACATTTCGGCATATGCTTCGGATTTTACGTTGGATGAAGAAACCGGTGAAGCAAAGGCAGAGGATCAGAAGAAGGTGACGGTTGGTGGTGTGATTGAAGAAAAGACCATTAAGTATACAAAATCAGGTAAAAACATGGCATTTATTGTGATTGAGGACTTGACCGGAAAGGTTGAAGTGATTATCTGGCCCAATGATTATGAAAAGAATGCTAAGTGGCTGATTGAGGACAGTAAGGTGTTTATTCAGGGGCGCGTATCCGCGGAAGAAGAAAAGGATGCAAAATTAATCTGTGAGAGAATTACTCCGTTTGAGAATATACCGAAGAAATTGTGGGTAAAGTTTAAGACAAAAGAAGAATATGTATTGAGAGAGCAGGAGCTACTATCCGCAACGGAAGGTTCTGACGGCAATGATACGG
>DATESB010000016.1:0-10494 GCA_035271065.1 Lachnospiraceae bacterium
GTTCCCATCCTTTATTCCTCTGTACAAGGATATCTTTGAATTCCGTCAGGATATTAAGGAGGTGCTGCATATGTATTCGAAAGCGCTAGAAGAAATGGACCGAAACACTATAAAATACATGATAGATTTGCAAAAAGAAGAAATTGAGAAGCAGAAGAAAGAATTGGAGCAACTGGATAAGAGGATTGAACAACGAGACAAAGAAATTGAACAACGAGACAAAGAAATTGAACAACTGCGTCAGCAACTTGAGCAATCAGCAAAAACAATACAAGAATAAATTGCATGTGACAATGTGCTGCCTCCGCCTTATATAAGACGGAGGCGTTTCTTGTTTTTGACTATTTTTTTTTTGATAAATATGGTAAGATGTGATACGGATATAAATGATAATGAAACATGTAACAGGGAGAGTCTGTAATAAGGGAGGAAATTATGAAAAAGAGATTACGAGAAATTCTAATGGTACTGGCAGTGATGATATCGACGGGCGTTATGCTGATGGGTTGTAGTGGAAATAAGACTGCTGAGGACACTTCTGCAAATGTGGAAGCCACAGATGAGACTGAGGAAGATACGGAAGAAGCAGTAGCGGACGATTCAACGAATGATGCGACGAATTTGGAAGCGTATGATGTCGATAATCCGACAAAAGAAATGCAGAATATGTTTTTGATTATGGATGCAATCAATATGTGCATGTTGGAGACCGGGCAGGAGTATTCTCAAGAAGATACGGGATTTTTCTGGACCGCAATCAAATTTGCAATTATAAACAGTGGGATTATAGAAGCAGGAATGGAAGGCATTACATATGACACCATGAGTGGTGAAACGACAGTAACACCGGAGATTGTAAAACAGTTTGCTTTGGCAATTTTTTGTACGGATGAACTGCCGATACCTCCGCAGGTGGAAAACGGAGTGAGTGTAACGGCAGACGGAAGTTATTTGTTTGGAATCGGAGACCGTGGTTTGTCGCAGGGGGTACTTCACTCATGGGATGTAAATGATGACGGAACATATACTGTGGAAGTGGAACTTCAGGCGGTTGGAGAAGACGACGGCCGTGAAATGGCTAAATTCAATTATCTGCTTACGGATAATTATTATGCGTCAGACTCTGAGACTCCGATGTTTGCATTTTCTATTGAGGATGTTGTGGCAGCAGACGACTTGACGATTGGGATGATGCGTGGTACACCATATTTTAGTATGTTATATCAAGATTATGGAAAGAATTTGATTGTTGAGTTACCATCCTTTGTTTCTTTAAAATGGACTGACGGACTGAGTGAATTGAACAAGAGAATTTCTGAAGAAATCATGGACTGTTATGCTTATGATTCTGATTCGGATGAGGGCTGGGCAGAAATTAAGTCATATCCGATGACGAGTGAAGATTATCTACAGGTGGTGATTACAGCAATTGATTATCCGAATTATGCAACGCAGGGTGAGGTATACTCTTATGTATATGATATTAAAAATGAGTGTGCGCTGACAAATGAAGACGGGCTTGCATTGGCTGGCATTACGGAGCAGGAACTTTATGATTTGGTTGCAAGCAGTTACAAGCCAACGGATACAAGCAGTGTTTATAACCATGCAGAACTGGGTGGATTCAGAATAAAAGATGGTAATGTTGATTTTTATTTGAAGCTCTTTATTGATAATGATGAGGCAGATAACTATAATCAAATCGCAACTTATTCCATGAAATCCGGTAAATTGTTACTCCATGACGGTGGTGTATTGATTCCTGACACTGAGATTGATGTGATGACACCACCATTGACACATGGTGCAGTTGGATGATATAGAAAGGGATTTTTTTAATGAAAGAATACTTTGAGTTGTTTTGGGCATTTTTCCGTATAGGCGGACTTACGTTTGGAGGCGGACTGACAATGCTTCCGATGCTGACCTATGAACTGGTTGAGAAGAACAAGTGGATTACAGAGGATGAATTGCTGGATTGTTATGCAATCGGACAGTGTACACCGGGAATTATTGCAATTAATACAGCAACCTACATCGGATACAAGAGAAAAGGTGTCATGGGCGGAATTTTTGCAACACTTGGAATGGTAGCCCCGTCACTTTTGATTATTACAATCATCGCTATGTTTTTGGACAAATTTATGGAAAATGAAATCGTTGCTCATGCACTTATGGGTATTCGTGGTGTTGTGTGTGCACTGATGTTGAATACGGTTGTGACACTTGCCAAGAAGAGTTTTGTTGATTGGAAATGTATTGTCATCAGCATTATAGTATGTGCATTGTCTTTATTTACCCCGATTCCCACGATTTTATTGGTTATTATTTCTGCAGTTGCAGGTATTGTCATTAAGAATTTGGAGGTAGATAAGTCATGAATGTTTACCTTCTGCTTTTTTATGAATTCTTTAAGATTGGTCTGTTTGCTGTAGGTGGTGGACCGGCTACTTTGCCGTATTTAATGGATTTGACAGAAAAATATGATTGGTTTACCATGTCTGATTTGAGTAATATGGTCGCGGTCAGCCAGAGTACACCGGGTCCATTGGGGCTTAACATGGCAACTTATGCAGGATATCAGACCGCAGGTGTTTGGGGTGGCGTGGTAGCGACTATGGCATTGGTATTTCCAAGTGTGATTATTATTGTGTTGATTGCTAAATTTATGGCTGATTTTAGCGAGAAGCGTGTGGTGAAAGCAGCATTTTACGGAATACGTCCGGCTGTAACAGCACTGATAGCGGTGGCAGTCATTGGATTGTTTGAGATGGCTTTGATTACCGGCAACACAAGTGACTTCCCGTTTGCAATAAAACCGGCAATCCTGTGTGTGGTTGTATTTGGTCTGACACAGGTAAAGCAGTTGAAGAAATTGCATCCGGCATGGTGGCTTCTTAGCGCAGCAGTAATCGGTGTTATTTTCAAATTCTAGTATGTTTCAATGAAGTGCTAGAGTTTTAGCAGGGTTTATGATACTTATTATTATATTTTCAAAATAGAAAGAAGGATTTAAATGATTAAAGTAGACATCATCTCAGGATTTCTGGGAGCAGGCAAAACGACGTTAATTAAGAAACTGTTAAGTGAATGTTTACAACAGGAGCAGGTCGTGTTAATTGAAAATGAGTTCGGTGAAATTGGCATTGACGGTGGCTTTTTGCAAGAAGCAGGGATTGAAATACGTGAGATGAACTCAGGCTGTATCTGTTGTTCACTGGTGGGTGATTTCGGAAAATCACTGCAGGAAGTTGTAACGAAATATCATCCGGAACGTATTATTATCGAGCCATCAGGTGTTGGTAAATTATCGGATGTGATTACAGCGGTTGAGAAAGTAACAGATAATAACGAAGAACTTGTGATTAATTCTGCATCGGTAGTTGTGGATGCAAAGAAATGCAAAGTATATATGAAGAACTTTGGTGAGTTCTTTGAAAATCAAGTGGAACATGCAAGAACAATTGTATTGAGCAGGTCACAGGATATTGATGCGGACAAGCTGGAGCAGTGTGAGGAACTTTTGAGAGAGCATAATGCAACTGCAAGTATCATTACGACTCCATGGGATGAATTGCAGGGAGCGCAGATACTGGAAGCGTTGGAGCACGTGTCTGATTTACAGAAAGAAATGATAGAAGAGATGCAGGAGCATCATCATGAGCACGGGCATGAGGGACACGATGAGCATGATGAGCACGAACATCATCACGAGCATGGAGCGGACTGTACTTGTGGGTGTCATGACCACGAACATGAAGGACACGAACATCACCATGAGCACGGACATCACCATGCTGATGAAGTTTTCACCAGTTGGGGCATGGAGACAGCACGGAAATATAACAAAAATGAACTTGATTCTATTTTGGAAAAATTGTCTGATACGCAGACATATGGCTTGATTTTACGTGCAAAGGGAATGGTTCAGGACACAGAAGTCATGACAAAGTGGCACTATTTTGATATGGTTCCCGAAGAAATTGAAATACGAGAGGGAACGGCGCAATATACAGGTCGTATTTGTGTTATCGGTTCAGAACTAAAGGAGGACAATCTGCAAAGACTGTTTGGTGAAAAACTATGAGAAGATATGAAATGCCAGTTTTTACAATCAATGGTTTTCTGGACAGTGGCAAGACAACATTTATAAAGAATGTATTGGAGCAAAATCAGTTCAGTGAATTTAGAAAGAAATTATTGATTCTATGCGAAGAAGGAGAAGAGGAGTATTCTGAAGCTTTCTTGAAGAAGCATGGCATCTCGCTGGTCACACTGGAACAAGAGGAATTTACACAGGAAAAACTTGCTTCATTGGAGAAAACATATAAGCCTTGGGCCGTGATTATTGAATACAATCCGATGTGGAAGGCAATCCGTGTGGATGAAGATGCACTTCCCAAGGGCTGGGAAATCTATCAGCAGATTACTGTAGTTGATGCAAGTACATTTGAACTCTACAGAAATAATATGAAATCCATTGTGTCGGAGACGCTCAAAGATGCGGATATGGTATTGTTTAACAGATGTAATGCAGATATGAACCTTGCTTCTTACCGCAGAAGCGCCAAAGCACTCAGCAATGGTGTACAGATTATCTTGGAAAATGAGGACGGCAGCATTATGCCGCTTGCGGAACAACTTCCCTATGATATTAATGCGAAAAGAATTACAGTTGAGGATGAGGATTTTGGCATTTGGTATCTGGATATGATGGAGCGTTCCGATCTTTATGTCGGAAAGACAGTTACTGTGAGTGGAAAAGTGGCAAGATTACGCAGGGCATCGGAGGGATTTTTTGCGGCCGGAAGAATGGTCATGACTTGTTGTGCAGATGACACGCAGTTCTTGGGATTGGTATGTCATTATGCGAAAGCAGATGAGTTACAGTCTGAAGCATGGGTAAAGCTGAAAGCAAAGATTGATTTTGAATATCGCGCCGAATACAGACGCGAAGGACCTGTGCTTGAAGTAATTGAATTGAGCATGGTTGATGCACCAAAAGATGAAATGATTTATTTGTGATTTTCACTAGGTTTACATGGGAGGAAGATTATGTTTTCATTGGCTATTTTATGGCTATTATGTCCGCTGGGGCTGATACCGGCTGTGATTATTTTGGGGATTCAGAATAGTAAATTAAAGACAAGAAACTTTGAATTGGAGCGTGCACAAGGATATCGTGCGCCGCAGCAACAATCGCAGATGGTGCCACAGCCACAAGTGATACAGCAACCCGCACAGCAGCCACAACAGGTTCAATCACAGCAACCTATACAGCAGCCACAAGTGATGCAACAGCCGGTACAACGTCCGGCACAGGCCACGGTACCGGTGGCGCAACAAACTATGGTACAGCAGCCGGCACAGGTTACAGCACCGGTGGTGAAGAGGCAGCGCGCGAAGATCAGCACGATGAATTTAGTGTTCTTTATCGGTGTTTTGTTCGTCATTGTTGCAGGCATTATCTTTACGACAACAACATGGCGTATCTTACCGAATATTGTGAAAGTCATGATTATATTCGCCTTAATTATATTGTTCTTTGCAACGTCGGTATTCTCAAATAGGAAACTGCATTTATCACAGACAAGTCTGACATTCTATTCGCTAGGCAGTTTATTTATTCCTGTATCCCTTATAGGAATGGGTCATTTTGAGATGCTAGGCAGTTATCTTTCTCTTGATGGAGACGGAAAGTTTTTGCTTGGAGTTTTTGCGGCCTTTCTTTTGACAATTGCATGTACATATGGTGCAAAATGTTATCGCTCTCGATTATTTGTGTGGTTTTCTTATGGAGCGGAAACAGCAGCGGTATTCTTCTTGTTTTGGCAGGTTTCATCGGATTCTGAAATCAGATGCTTACTGTTGGCATTATATTGCACGCTAATTGTATTATTGAAGGGAAAAGTTTCATCTTTTCAGAATAAATTTGAGGAGTCAGATTTCCTAAAGCATAATCTGGTGTCAGCATTTTCACGTTATGCAGACATTGTTTTTTATGTAATTGGAGCAGTGCTGTTTGTAATGGGTCTGTTTAACTTCTCAACGATTTGGACATTGACATTACTGTGTATTTTGTTCTCCATGACATGGGCCATTATTGTATATGAGCAACATTGGATGCATTGGATTCATCCGTTTGTGATGCTGTCAATAGCATTTGGAATCAGCACGTTTGAGTGCTTTGGCGATTATCAGGTATTTGTATTTGAAGGACTGTGCTTCTTGGCATTTTTATTATATCGCTTCATTAGATGTGAAAAAGAACTGTTGTTCAGAACTGTAGTTTCAGATATTTTGTTCTATATTGCCTGTGGAGTGACGAGTCTTATATATTTATCCATATCATTGTTTTCGGACTCACTTGCATTTGTTGAAATGACAGCACCGATTGCTGCCTCAGTTCTCATGCTATTCATACTAATCGTACATACATTTTCAAGAAAGGAAGAAATACTCGGAAAGTTTGCGGCATACCTGCTTCCATGGAACGCATTGTATATCTTGTATTGGGTAAATGGATTATTTGAAGAGTCCATTATGAGCAGACTCTTTTTGATATTCTTTATTTTCTTGATGTTGTTTACATTGTTGTTGATGCTGGTAACAAAGAGAACTTCAATTTTGCGAAGAGTGGAGTATCCATTTTCTATTATGTTGGCAGTGACCGGCGTTATTGCCTGCATAGTTGAATTGACAGTTTTGGAAAACCATTATGAACCGGTATATTTGTGGCTCTTCACATTATATGCTGCAGTAAAATTATACGAGAAACTTTCAGCGCGAAATGAAGCAGTATATAGAACATTTAATCCGGCAACAAGTCAAACAGAGCCAACAGATGTCGAGAGCAATGCAGGACAAGCAGTGGCAAATGTGGCAGATTTGCATCGAGGAAGTCAGTTTTGGCTTTATCTTGGAATGATTTGTGCGACGTTTGCCTCAATAACGACGTTGTATGAGGCTTGTCCGGATATGAAAACGGAGCATAAACTTCTGCTATTATTAGGAGTAACAATGCTGTTATTGGTTGTAGAGTTGTTCTTACCACCGGTACAACGTTTGATTCGTATATTGGAGAAGGATGTCAGATTGTTTTTGACTGTGTTGTTGCATATTTATTTTGTCACATTGTTCATTGTGTGGTATGTACCGGAACCATCGTCAGCAGCAACCGGACTTGTGCTGATTCTGGCAGTTGCAGTTTGCCAATTGGTGCTGTATCGGCAAAACAATACAATTGCAGGATTTGTTTCTATGATTTTGTTACAACCGATTGTAAATGAAGTGCTTTTAACATTTGATTTACAGGAAAATGTAATCAATCTGATTTTAGTGGCAGAGATGCTTGCACTCCTGACGATAGGAAGATTTGTTTTCAGAAATGTTATAAAAACAGAGGCAAAAACAGATGAGAAGTCTGCTACCTATCTGATTGATTGGATTGGGATTTGTGCAATTTTTGCTCCGCTGACATTTTTGGTTTCATCCAATGAATTATGGGGATTTGCTGCAAAATTTATGTTGGTTATTTATGCATTGAACTTTCTAAAGAGAGTGAAGCCAACAGCAAATAAACTGATTTATACAGTAGTGGCAGGTTTATTATGCAATGCATTGGCAACACAGCCGTTTGTGAAAATACCGAGATTATTTATGGCGGAAGTGGATATCATTGCAGTTCTACTATTTGCGGCATGTTTGTATAAGATGATTTGGAAGGGATACGAGAAGTATTTTGCATGGGTGCTCTATGCGGCTATCAGTATGTGTTTCATATACCAATTCTTTGATGCTGCATTTGGACAGGATCATGTAGATATATTGATATTTCTTGTTGGTGTGCTGATAGTTGCTGTATCAGTTGTAATCAGCAAGAGCAGAAGATATTCCGTTATGGCGCAGGTTTTGCTGCTGTTTGGGTTAATGGCAGTGAGTCAAATGGAGATGCCGGTAATCGGAGATGTTATGGTACACATCAATTACACGGTTCTGATTATATGCGCGGCATTATGCCAATGGGCACTTTATCGCAGAAGATGTCTCTGGGCGGGAGCAATACCGGTTATCATTCTGCTTTCTGTATATGGAAAGTGGATTAATCTATTCGATTTTGCAACCAACGTCAGGTTGTTTGCATGGTTATTGATGTTCTTAAGTATGCTTGTGTTGAGTCGTTTCCTTCATCATGAAAAAACATTTGTGGTATCAAAAGAAGAAGTTTTAATAGACTGGTATGCAATTCTCAATATTGTTCCGACAATCATCCTCTTAGCACAATGGCAAGAGGAACTGTGGCATTTTGCAGGATTGATGATGCTGATTATGTATTTAATGTCCTTCTATCGCCGAATACACGAGAAAGCAGACCAGTTCATATTGACTGCTGCTTCCTTTGTAATGTGTATTGCATGGTGGACACAGCCGTTCTTTACAGTGCCTGATTTTATTCAGGCTGAATGGAATATGGTTGCACTTGTATTGTTTACCTTGTACCTATATAAAGGAATATGGAAGCAATTTGAGAAGGCTATGTCATGGCTGTTTTGCATTGTAGTTGCTGCATGCATGGTATGGCAGGGAATTGATGCTGTGCGAGATAAGGAATTGATTGATGTGCTGATATTAGGCATCGCTGCACTTGTAATATTGCTGGTATCTTTCTGGATTAAGAGCAAGCGCTGGTTCCTACTTGCTGCAATTACGCTTGTGACGCTGATTGTATATATATCACGTGACTTCTGGTTAAGTCTTGCATGGTGGGTTTACTTATTGGCAACGGGTATTATCTTGATTACACTTGCTTCGGTAAACGAATATTACAAAAAGAAGGGTGAAAAAAAGGAAAGTAAATTCAAGCGATTAATGCAGGAATGGGAATGGTAATATAAAATTTCACTTACGAAAACGCCAAGAAAATGTTAAGATAACATTAGGAGGCGAATGATATGTTTGAAGTTGGAGATGTAATCATATACGGAAGAAACGGTGTCTGCAAGGTGGAAAAGATTGATGTATTGGACAATCCGAATGTTGACAGAAAAAAGCTGTATTATACGCTTCAACCATGCTATGTGAAAGGTAATACAATCTTTACGCCTGTGGATAATACGAAAGTGATTATGCGACCTGTTTTGACGAAAAAAGAAGTCATGCAGATGATTGAAGAAATCCAAGACATTGAGACCTTATGGATTGATGATGAAAAGAAGCGCGAGTCTGCCTATAAGGATGCAATCTGTAAGTGTGACTGCAGAGAACTGGTCAGGATAATCAAGACTATCTATACACGGAAGCAGACTAGATTAGCTGAAGGAAAAAAGGTGACAAACACAGACGAGCGATATTTCAAACTTGCAGAGGAAAGTTTGTATGGCGAGTTTGCTATGGCGCTCGAAATGTCTAAGGAAGAGACAAAGGATTATGTAGTAATGCAAGTGGAACGGTTAATTGAAAAATGACAAAAAATGATAAATGTCACTCTTCCCTTTTTCTAATATTGTGGTATACTATAGAAATGAAAAAAATGTAGAATATTCGGAGAGTGAATAAAATGAAAAAGAAAAAAAGTTTACAAATTGTTGGTATTGCTGTGATTGTTCTTGTTGTGGCGCTTTTGATTGGTGTAGGAATTTTCCTGTTCAAGTCATTGACGTCATTAGACAGTATTACAATAACTCCTGATTTCAGCGAACAGGAATTGGATATTAATAAGGACTATACATTTACGGTTACAACATCACCGGAGAATAAGAAACTCAGTTCTGCTGAGTATGTAGTAGACAATCTGGCAGCAACCTTTGCCGCAATGGAAGGCAGTGAAGGAAAGGCTGTATTGCATACATCAGGTGAAGGAACGGTAACGATATGCATTAAGAAATCAGGTGTAGAAAGTAATTACTTATCCTTTAATATTGTAGATCAGGCAGCGGCAGCAGCCGCAGCAGAGGCGGAAGCAGCAGCCGCAGCAGAGGCAGCCGCAGCAGCGGAGGCAGAAGCGGCAGCAGCCGCAGAAGCAGAGGCAGCCGCAGCAGCACAGGCAACAGAACTTGTTATGACAACAGATGTAGTTAAGGTTCGTGCAACACCGAGTACCGACGGAGAAGTGCTGAACTTATGTGATATTGGTGAGACCTTTACAAGATTAGAAGAAGTAGAAGACGGCTGGAGCAAAATTGATTTTGAAGGAAAAGAAGCCTATATCAAATCGGATTACCTGAAGGTAGTGACCGAAGAGGAAGCTCAGAAGGCAAAAGAAGAGGCTGAAACAAAAGCATCTGAGGAGGATGAGGCAGAATCTACTGAAGCAAAACCGGAGGCAAGTTCATCAACAACAGATACATCAGCAGCGGATAAAGCAGCAGCAGACAAAGCGGCAGCGGATAAGGCAGCGGCAGATCAAGCAGCATTGGCAGCGCAGGTTGCAGCAGCGGCAGCAGCAAGTCCTAATTATGTCTGGACATATCAAGGAGAAGGATTTACCCAACAAGA
>DATESB010000017.1:0-12027 GCA_035271065.1 Lachnospiraceae bacterium
AAAAGGGAGAAAACGATGAATTTAATTGCAGCTGTGGATCGCAATTGGGCGATTGGACTTGGTAACAAATTATTGGTTAGAATTCCGAATGATCAGAAGATGTTTCGTGAGGAAACGACAGGAAAGGTAGTTGTGCTTGGACGAAAGACATTAGAGACATTTCCAAATGGATTGCCTTTACCGAGCAGAACCAATATTATTTTAACGACTAACAGAGACTTTGAAGTGCGCGGCGGGATTGTGGTGCATTCTATCGAAGAACTTCTGGAAGAATTGAAGAAGTATCCGAGTGAAGATGTGTATATCATTGGTGGTGAGAGCATTTACAAGCAGATGATAGATTACTGTGATGTGGCACATATTACGAAGATTGATTACAGTTATGATGCAGATGCGTATTTTCCGAACTTGGATGAGATGCCGGAGTGGAGTATCACGGCGGATAGTGAAGAGCAGACTTATTTTGATATTGAGTATACTTTTTTGAAATATGAGAAGAAAATGAGATAAAAAGCAAGAAAAAAAGAGAAACGGCATACGAATTATCGTGTGCCGTTTCTCTTGATATATGCCGCTGGGAGTATGACTCGTATCTGATTTTTAGTAGATTACACGGTTTCGACCTTGTTCCTTGCCGATGTAAAGCTTCTGGTCGGCTTTACTGATAATGGAGAGCAGGCCTGCACCAGAATCAAATTCTTCTAATCCGAAGGTCAGTGTGATGTGCAAATCCTGTTCATTAAAGTGAAACTGCGTATGTTCAATCAAAGATTTCAGGTTGTTGAGTTCCACAAATATAAAGTCTGCATTGGAACCTTCAAAGGTAAAGAGGAATTCTTCGCCGCCCCAACGGGCAACATATCCCTTTTCAGCCATGAAATTGCGGAATATTTCAGCCAGTTTCTTTAACACATAGTCACCGGTATCATGTCCGTAGGTATCATTTACTTCTTTAAAGTGGTCAATGTCAGCTATAACAATCGAAAATGGCATTTCTGAGTGTTCGTAATTCTTTGCAAGCCGTTCCAGATGCGTCATCATACTGCGGCGGTTCTGTAATCCGGTCAGCGCATCAACAGAAGCAAGATGTTCAAGTTTCTTGGAATACTGGATAATCTTATGCTCCGACTCGGAGAATTTCATGCAATAAAATCTCGATATGATAATGAGTGCAATTGTAATATAGATACAGTTTGACAGGGCAAAAAAGATATGCAGCACAGAGTGGTCAACATCATGAAACACAGAGGTTCCCGGTGTTGTAGACAGTGCACATACGATAATACCGCATAAAATGGAAAAGATATATTTTAATTTCATATTTCCTTCTGTTCTGAAGAAAATCAACAATACAGAGAAGAAAATTATATACTGAAAACCATGGGAAGAACCGGTGAATAATGTTTTGATACCGGCATCTAATACAGATAAAATGCAGAAGGCATATAGACACAGTATTGTCTTATCTTTATAGGAAGCAACAAAAATAACAATAATCAAGAACAGGGCAAGTGCAGAATAAATGCTCTCGAGTAAAGGCAGATAACGCAAAGAGGTGATAAACATTGCTAAATGATAGGCAAATGAAAGTAATGCCAGAGAGCGTAGTAAAACAGCAGTGTCCTTGGCTTCATTTTCCCGAATGACATCCTTAAATATGAGTTCTTTAAACATCTGAAACAATTTTTTCATTTGTAACTCCCTGTGTTTATAAATCTAACAACGTTTCAGAAATGATAATACTAGTACTTTAGTCCAGCTATTATTATTTAGTATATCATAGTGCTATTTCTATTGCCATAGCAATTTTTAGAAAAGCCATAGCAATTTTTAGAAATGCTATAACAACGATTAGTAAATGACAATTACTTGACAGCAGAAAACAAAAGTATAATAATAAGAAAAGAAATTCCGTGCGGAAATTTATGAAAGGTGAGTGAATGAATCATGTTAAATATCAGATACGAGAAAACAACCAATCCGAAGCCATTACCGGAAGCAGATAATCCGTTGACATTCGGAACCATTTTTACAGATCACATGTTTGAAATGGATTATGAAGAGGGAAAGGGCTGGTTTGATCCGAGAGTCATTCCTTACCAACCGATTGTATTAGAGCCATCAGCAATGGTGTTTCACTATGGACAGGAAATGTTTGAAGGTTTGAAAGCATATAAAGCAGCCGATGGAAGAACGCTTTTGTTCCGTCCGGACAAGAATGCTGAGAGAACGAACAATACCAATAAGCGTATTTGCATGCCACAGATCCCGATTGAGGATTTTGTACAGGCAGTTAAAGCAGTTGTTAAGACTGATGAAAAGTGGATTCCGACTAAGGAAGGAACTTCATTATATATCAGACCGTTTATCATTGCGACAGATCCGTTCTTGGGTGTAAGACCTTCGAATACTTACAAATTCATCATTATCCTTTCACCGGTAGGTGCTTATTATCCGGAAGGATTGAATCCGGTTAAGATTTGGATTGAGGATGATTATGTACGTGCAGTTAAGGGCGGTGTCGGAGAAGCAAAGACCGGTGCAAACTATGTAGCTAGCATGGCAGCACAGATGAAGGCACATGAAGAGGGCTATTCACAAGTTCTGTGGCTTGACGGTATTGAGAGAAAATATATCGAAGAAGTCGGTGCCATGAATATCTTCTTTAAGATTAACGGAGTAGTTGTTACACCGAAGCTTAACGGCAGTATTTTACCGGGTATCACAAGAAATTCTTGTATTGAACTGTGTAAGTCATGGGGACTTCCTGTTGAGGAAAGAAGAGTGACAGCAGCGGAATTGTTTGAGGCAGCTAAGAATGGCACGCTGGAAGAAGTATGGGGAACAGGTACAGCAGCAGTTATTTCTCCGGTTGGACATCTGCGCGAGGGCGATACCGTGGTACAGATTCAGGACGGTGGAATCGGTGAACTGAGCCAGAGACTTTATGACACAGTTACCGGTATTCAACTTGGCAAGATTGAAGGACCAAAAGGCTGGGTAGTTGAAGTATAGGAGTACTTTTTAGTACTTATTTTGCAAAGGCTGAATAGACTATAGAGAATGTTTGTGCAGCTGATAAAGACAGATGAACCTGTGACATGATGAGATTATCGTGTCACAGTTTTATTATAGGTGTATCATGGTATGAAATGATTGATGAAAGGTGGAGAAAATGATGAAAGTTTTATTGATTAACGGAAGTCCGAACATGAAAGGATGTACTTATACAGCATTGACTGAGGTAGAAAAGTCATTAAATGAGGCAGGTATTGAAACGGAAATCATTCATGTCGGCAACAAAGATATCAGAGGATGTATTGCTTGCCGTAAATGTGCAGAAACGGGAAAGTGTGTCTTTGATGATCTGGTAAATGAAGTAGCACCGAACTTTGAGGAGTGTGACGGAATTGTAATCGGTTCGCCGGTCTATTATGCATCACCTAACGGTACGATGCTCTCATTCTTAGACCGTCTGTTCTTCAGTTCACATTTTGATAAAACGATGAAGGTTGGAGCAGCAGTGGTATCTGCCAGAAGAGGCGGTAATACGGCAACTTTTGATGTTTTGAATAAGTATTTTACCATATCCGGCATGCCAATTGCGTCCAGTCGTTATTGGAATATGGTACATGGCCATACCGCAGAAGATGTTTATGCTGACAAAGAAGGCTGTCAGACCATGCGGGTTCTGGGTAAGAATATGGCATTCTTGATGAAGAGCATTCAACTGGGCAAGGAGCAGTATGGCTTGCCGGAGAAGGAAGATGCAATCTTTACGAATTTCCATCATTAAATGCATAATAAAGCATAAAAAAGAAAAGGTTGCTTGAATCAAATAAATCGGTTACACTAATAATAGAAATAGTAATATTTCTAGTGTGAAGACACTTAAAAGCCGTACTGGATATGGAACAGGGTAAACTTCCATAGCGTTTGATGTTGGAAACAACATACGCCGGGCAACAAGGAGAACAGTTGCAGTTCTCACGGGGAACTTAACGATTCCCGTGGCTTTCTGTATTGGAAACAATACACGGCAGACGGCCTGCAGATAACACTTATAAAAGAGTAGAGCTTTTGCTCTACTCTTTTAATGTACAAAGGAGATGAATGTGACATATAGAGAGAAAAGACTACAAATCCGAGGGAATATCATTAGTGCGGCGGAATCTTACGAAAAGCATTTGTTGGGTAAATGCTTTATGTTTGTATTTGGTAATCAATATATTGAAGTACTTTTTGAAAAGAAAAGGTTCAAACATTTAACAGGTGTAGGATCAGTACAGAAAGGAAATAGTTTCTTTCGTAAAGCTTTAAGTGGAACACTAATGGCGTCGCAAATTTATTTTGATAAAGAACACCCATATGATTTGGCTAAAATGAAAACAGATATGTTGAGTGAACTATATCGATTAACGAACGAAAAAATTATGATAGGTGAAGATGTTGTAACGGTAACAGCATCATACAAATTTGGATTAGCTAATCATGACATTCAGCTGGTTCTATGTTTAGGATATAATAAAGATAAGAACGGGAACCTAATTAATAGTTTTTGGGTTCCATATTCCGTAAGAATAGAAGAATTATCAGCAGAAAATCAAAAAGAATGCGATTTTATTTTCTCACGTCCACAAGAGCAAACTCTTTATAGTGATATTACTTATAGTGCCGGACGAGAAATAGAAAATTTGCCAAAAGTAATTAAAAGCAAGATTGTTGAAAATCTATCTTCTTCGACACCGGCGTAACTTGACAATCAGTTATGCCGGTGTTAAAATATCGAGGAACTATAAGAAATAAAGTGAGGAATTTTTTTGTTAATTGTAATGATTTAAGAAAATGATGAATTGAAACAGGTAACGGTAATGTCTGACAGGCGCAGACTCTATTTTGTCGTACTTGTAAGGAACTCAATTCTTATTTTCTTTTTTTGTACCCATTTTTCAGAACATAGGATTAGAACAGGTTTAAAGAATAGAGAGGAATCATTACAATGAATCAGACATTTGAAATTACAGGATTTGAATTTATAAAGGAACAACTTGCGCAATATGCAAATACTGACGAAGCGAAGAGTCGGGCGAAAGAACTGACTCCGATGTTGCAGGAATCTGAACTTCGTAAAAGCCAGAGAGATACAACACAGGCAAGAAGACTTCTGGAGGAAATCGGGGCACCGCCCATTCCGCGTATGGAACGACTTGCGGAATATATTGACCGTGCAGTACGTGGAGAATTGTTATCGGCAGAGGAAATGGAAGCGGTAGGCATTTTTCTGGTGGCCGTTAAGAGAATGAAGGCTTATTTGGATAAGGGGAAAGAAAAGCAGATCGGACTTGCATTTTATAGTGATAATTTGGTCTTTCCGGAAGGGCTGTATACCGAAATCGAGCGTAGCATCAGGGATGGCAGGGTGGATGATTATGCGACTGGTACCCTGCATGACATTCGCAGAAATCTGCAGTTGTGCAAGGAAAAAATCAATGATAAAGCAGAAAAGGCTTTACAGGCAAATAAGGCGTATTTGGCCGACTCATTTTTGGTTAGGAGAAATAACCGCATCTGCATTCCGGTGAAGAAGGAATATCGGAATAAAATTGTGGGCAGTGTGATTGATAAGTCCTCAACGGGGGCAACACTTTTTATGGAACCTGACGTGATTGCAAGACTGCAGGAGGAATATGATATTCTGCAAATGGATGAGGATAATGAAGTGCGCCGCATCCTATACATTTTAATGGAGCAGATTGCGGAACAGGAAGCAGTGATACGTGAGGATATCAGGGTGTTGGCGGTGTTGGACTTCATTTTCGCCAAAGGAAAACTGAGCGTTGAATTAGATGCAGTGGAACCGCAAATCAATACGGAGAACAGGATGCAATTGACGGCTGCAAGAAATCCACAATTGTGTAAAGAAGAATGTGTTCCGCTTGATTTCGAGATTGGTGGGAATATTCGCGGTGTTATGATTACCGGACCGAACACGGGTGGCAAGACGGTTTCCATTAAAACAGTTGCGCTGATGAGTCTGATGGCGTGTGCAGGATTGCATGTGCCGTGTACAAAGGCTGAAATACCGATGCGGAGTCAGGTGTTGTGTGATGTGGGAGACGGACAGAATATTACGGACAATCTATCTACATTTTCGGCACATATCAAAAATGTGTTGGATATCCTGAAAGTTGTTAATCGGGAGAGCCTTGTGATTATTGATGAGTTGGGCTCGGGAACAGATCCTGCGGAGGGCATGGGCATTGCGATTGCAGTGTTGGAAGAATTGCGGCAAAGCGGATGTTTGTTTTTGGTGACGACGCATTATCCGGAAGTGAAGGAATATGCAAATCGCTATGAGGAAATTCTAAATGCGAGAATGGCGTTTGACAGAGATAGCCTGCGTCCACTTTATATGCTGGAAATCGGCAAAGCAGGTGACAGTTGTGCACTGTATATTGCAAAACGTTTGGGCGTGCCTGCGAAAATGCTGCAGATTGCGGCAAAAGAAGCATATGGTGAGGTATCTGAGAAACTTGCGTCAGAACTGGGGATAGATTCAAGTAATGGCATGCCTGAAAAGGAGATTTCGCTAAAAGGGAAAAACGACTCACAGAGGGGAAATGGCTCACAGAAGGAAAGCGGTTTTAAGAAGGAAGATGGCTTTAAGAAGGAAGATGGTTTCAAGAAGGAAAGCGGTCCCAAGATTGTGCGTATGCAGGCTGTGAAACAGAAGCCTGCCTTCGGAGAAGTTATGTCAACCAATGAAGGCGAAACATACATCAGAGAATTTGTACTTGGTGACAGTGTGGAAGTTTTACCGGAACATAAAATCGGAATTGTTGCACGCGTGGCAGATGAGCAAGGAAACTTGCTTGTTCAGGTTGCAAAGGACAAACAGGAAATCAATCATAAGCGCCTGAAATTAAAGGTGGCAGCGGATCAACTGTATCCGGAGGATTATGATTTCTCCATTATCTTTGACAGCGTGGAAGTCCGCAAGGCGCGTCACCAAATGGAGCGCAAGTATCAGGAAGGGCTACAGATTGAACTGCCGTAGGAATACACAGTCATTCGTAGCCATTTGCAGCCGGTTATATTCAAATGGTTATTTTGAGGTGGGACCGTTCTTTCCATATAAGAATGGTTCTGCCACTTTTTTATTAAAGAAATCAATCAAAGGGCCCATAAAGAATGCAGTAATCACAGTGCCGACACCTACAACGCCACCGAGCAGAAAGCCGACAACGACACAGAATACGTCTGTGGCAATGCGAAGATATTTGAATTTGCCAAGCTTTTTATCGGTCATGATGAGGGAAACTGCATCATAAGTCGATACCCCCAAATTAGCAGTAAAGTACATGGCAGACGCAAAGCATAGGATGACAACACCTGCAATCAGCAAAATAATGCGGGTAATCATGCTTGGATTGTCGCCAATCAGTTTTCCGATTGTATCATCAGAGAACTGAACTACATACCCCAGTAAGAAAATATTGATGAAGGTTGCAATACCAATATAATGCTTATCCAAAAAGAAAATGGCAATTAGCATCAAAAGGTTGATGACCATATATACGGTTCCGAAGCCGACAAACGTAATGTGTTTGCTGATGCCGGTTACCAGCACCTGAAATGGGTCTGTTCCAAAGACGGAACGGCGGAAAAGCCCAACGGAAATGCCTGCAATCAGTACACCTGCAAGTGTCATAAAGAGTCTTTTCTTAAATAATGGATTATTGATGGTGTTTTTCAATGCGTTATTCATTGGGATACTTCCTTTCGTGTGTGAGACCAATCAAACCTGAATCATATAGTGATTATATATCGTTATTATACGCTGAGAAGTTAGTTTGGTAAAGATGCTATTGAGATGAGATGAAGGACGTTTTTTTTGAGATGCCACTAATAGAAGTTTCTAATCAATTCTTCCGGCAGATTTTTCTCAAAGTATTTGTGGTTATGATTATGGTTATGATTATGGTTATGATTATGGCGAGATATTATGTAAACTAATTGGGCGAATACACCTATCTTCCCGCGAAAAGGCCCAAAATAGTCCAAGAAATACAGGGGTTTGGGCATATTGACTTTAAAAATGAGCTGTAAGCCCAAATACAGTTTACATAACTTTGGATTGCTTACATTAATTTACACCTGTTGGGCTAATATCTATATTCTGGTATGAAAATGCCCAAAGAGTAAAATTACAAATTGTGACTTCAATATTTCAGGTTTTCATGGAATATTATGTTTGATTATGATACAATTTCTGCATACAATCACAATGATGTGATGTGATGTGATGTGATGTGATGTGATGCCGAGGTGATAGTGGTGATGAATGCCGGAGTTGTTGAGATAGATTTGCATGGGTTGAATGTATATCAGGCAAAGATTAAGATAGATAGTCAGTTGATGAAGGCAGGCGGTGCGACATATCGGCTGCGGTTGGTACATGGTTATCATGGCGGAACCGGTATTAAGGATATGATAGAGGATGAATATGGATATGGACGGCATGACAAGGTCATCCGTATTCAAGGTGGTAACAATCCGGGAATTACGGAACTGGTTTTACGGGAACTTTAGGAGAAGGAGTTACTTTATGATGGAGAAGGATTGTGGGAATTTTGCAGCATCCGGTATGCATATTTTGATTGCGCTGGACACGCCGGTGAATGTGGCGATGTTCAAGGGACTTCTGAAAAATACACAGATTCAGATTGATGTGGCCGGAAGTGGCACAGAATGTGTTGCATGTGCCGAGCAGGCGCAGTATCACATGATTTTTGCAGATACGCAACTGGCGGATATGGACGGAGTTCAGATATTGCATCGGATACAAGAAGATGAGAAATCGCTCAACCAAGGGACACCCGTTATTGGACTGGTGTCAGATGAGATGCCTGATACAGGTGATTTTGCAGATTACTTGGAAATGCCGATTGATGGCAGGCGTCTGCATGAGTTGATAGAAAAATATTTGTCGACAGAACAAGCCGGTAGTGATGCAGGAAAAAGCCAGCAAGCCGGAAACGGCGCAGAAATCGGCGGCATCAGCACAGATAGTGACCTGTTGACGCAGGTGCGTAATCTTCCGGGTGTTGATATGGAAGCAGGCATACAGGCTTGCGCCACAGAAGAAATATATCTGAGTGTGTTGAAAGAGTTTTATCCGCCTGCGGAGAAGCAGGCAACAGCAATTGAGACTTATTGGCATGGAAATGACTTTAGAAATTATACGATATTGGTGCACTCGTTGAAGAGTTCCGCAAGACTCCTTGGGGCACTTGAATTATCTGAGCATGCTAAGAGATTGGAAGCATACGGAAATGCTGCAACAAGTACAGATATAGAAGCGAGTACGGGTATTGCGGCAAGCGAAGAGGCTCGAAATATTATTCAAGCGGAGACACCTGCTTTGTTACAGGCGTATCGCAATTATGCCACGCAGTTGTGTGCCATATTTGAGCCTAAGGAGGCAGAGGCGGCGAAACCGTTGATTGAAGATAAAATGTTACGGGAAGCGCTGGAAGCTTTGAGGGAATGGGTCGAAGGGTTTGATTTTGACAGTGCGGATGCGGTGATGGATACGCTGGCAAAATATCGTATGCCGGATTATTTTCAAGAAAATTATCAGGAACTAAAATCTCTTATGGCAGAGGTCGCAAGAGATGATATAATAGGGGAGATAAATGCTTTTTTTAGCAGGGAGGAACATTGATGGACAAAAGAGTTTTGATTGTCGGAGAGGCAACATCCTTTATTGTGACGGCAGTTACAACCGGATTGCAAGAGGCAGGTTTTGAGTGCAATTTTGTGGATTTTGATTTTAATGAAATTAGTCATTTGCGAGACAAAGCACCGATTATCTTTTTGTATTTAGATGAAAATACGGTAAGTAAGACAGATGCCTTAGTTTATGTCAGAGATATCTGTATGGAAGAAGAACGGCTGCTGTTCTTAGTCGGCTATTCAGCTGATGTAGAAGAGGTCAGAAAGATGATGCCCCGAGAAATTATCGGTGGTATTTTTGAGCGACCTCTAAATGTTAAAGTGATTGCAGAGAAACTTAATTCAATTGTTGCACAGGGAGAACTTGAGGAGAAGAAAAAACATATTTTGGTAGTGGATGATTCCGGGTCAACGCTACGTGCGGTCAAGTCTTTACTGGGCAATAAATATCATGTTTCCATGGTAAATTCAGCGACTAATGCAATTACATTTTTAGCCACAAATCTGCCGGATTTGATTCTGCTGGATTATGAAATGCCGGTTTGTTCAGGACCGCAGATGCTTGAAATGATTCGTGCCGAGGTGCGTACTAATTCGATACCGGTTATGTTCTTGACAGGTAAAGGTGATAAAGAGAGTGTTAAGAAGGTGTTGGCTTTGAAACCAGAGGGCTATATGCTGAAATCGATGCCTCCGGAAAAGATTATGGAAACAGTGGATGCTTTTTTTGAGACGAAAAAAGGTAAACAGATAGAGTCCGTTTAGCTGAGTGGATGATATCATGGAGGTGTCTGATGAGCCGATTGTTGTTATTGGAAGATGATATCAGTCTGATTGACGGACTTCAGTATTCATTAGAGAAGAATGGGTTTGAAATAGAAGTAGTGCGAACGGTCAAGGATGCAGAGAAACTGCTGAAACCAGGCAAGCAAATTGCAACAGATAAGCAGGCTGTGAAAGGCAAGCCAATTGCGACCGAAAAGCAGATAGCAGGTGAGCAGAATTCAGGGTTTGACCTGCTGATACTGGATGTGACACTTCCTGATGGTACAGGTTTTGAAGTGTGCGAACAGGTGAGAAAGTCCGGCAATATGGTGCCGATTATCTTTCTGACGGCAGCGGATGAGGAAACAAATATCATCAGAGGACTTGACAGCGGCGGAGACGATTATATTACGAAGCCATTTAAACTGGGTGAGTTGTGTTCGCGCATTCATGCATTGCTACGAAGAAGCAGGCAGGCAAGCGGTTGGAACAATGTGGGGATTGCCGCCAATGATGAAATACAAATAAATGACGGATTGGCAGGCAGTAGTCAGAAAGCGAACGGCAATAGGATGTCAAGTAATGACAAGGTGTCTTATGGCTTATTTGAAATTGATATGCCTAATTGCAGAGTCAGTAAGGATGGGCGAGAACTGGAATTGACCGTGGCAGAATATAGACTTTTGTGTCTGCTCATCAGAAATGCAAACCGCATTATGACACGACAGGTGATTTTAGATGCGCTTTGGGATGGAAACGGCGATTTCGTAGATGACAATACTTTGTCTGTATATATCAGACGACTGCGTGAAAAGGTGGAAGAAAATCCGTCTGCACCAAAGTATTTGCAAACGGTCAGGGGATTTGGTTATCGTTGGAACGAGGTGGATCAATGAATTTCTTGCATGAAAAGCAGACCAGAAACTATGTACTCTTTTTGATTTTAGTTGGGATATTGTGGGTTGCTTCTATCTTAATATGCAATATAGATGCACTTCCGCTGTTTGTGGTGGTGTCGGCAAGTGTGCTACTGGTTGGGTTTCTCTTGGGAGGAACCTATTTCTATTTCAGCAGGCGTGAGCGGTTGTATGAGGAAGCTTCAAAAACGGTGGAGAAATTTGCAGAAGGTGACTTCTCGAACCATTTGGAAGGAAATCAAGAGGGGACGTTGTATCATCTTTATTCTGCAATTGATGAACTTGCGATGTCACTTAAGAGTAAAGAAGAGGCAGAGCATCAGACGAAGGAATTCTTCAAGGATACCATTTCAGATATTTCACATCAAATGAAAACTCCGCTTGCAGCCTTGCACATGTACAATGAAATTATTTCAGAAGAGCCGGAAAATGCTGAAACGGTCAAGCAATTTACTGAGAAATCAGGAGTGGCATTAGACCGTATGGACAGGCTGATTCAATTGTTACTCAAGGTGATGCGGTTAGATGCCGGCAGTATTTCATTTTCCAGAGAAGTCTGTAGGGTGGGAGATGTGATTGCAAAATCCGTTGAAGAATTGCGAATGCG
>DATESB010000018.1:0-5673 GCA_035271065.1 Lachnospiraceae bacterium
GGTGTATTGTCTTTTGTATTTTCACGTATAATCGGATCACCTACAACTGATTTACGCAGATAGCCGTCTGTATATCCTTGTCGAACTCCTTCATTCACCGCATCTTCCACTGAACCACCTTCAAAGTGCACATCCTGTCCGATTTCTAAGAAAATGACTGCCATTCCTGTATCCTGACATATAGGTATCATTTCTTCACCGGCTATTTGAAGATTATCCTGTAATTGATTCAATATCTGCTTTCCAAGCGGTGACTGCTCAGTCTCTACAGCTTTTTTCAAAACACAATCCATATCCTTTGACAGATAGTGATTGGCTTCAATACACATTTCTTTGATTTGATTTGTTAATTCTGATACATTGATGTTTCGCATGATATAATCCCTTTTATGAGTTCTTTTTGATATTTGATAAAACGAAAGAAGAATAACTTATTTTCGTTATCCTTCTTCCGCCTATATAATTACTTCTATTCGTCCTCGTCTTCCTCTTCTACCGGTAAAGTAACTTCTTCATGGACGATTACCTTTACTCTTTCTTCCTCCGGAATATCTTCCATAGCATCTTCTACATTTGCAAATTCCTGACTGCCATCTGAAACCTTTTCACGTACTTTGGCGATTCTTGCTACTTTAACACCGTCATCCAAGTTAATCATCTTAACACCGGATGTAATTCTGCCGAGCGTTGAAATATCTTCCATACGAAGTTGTATTACAATACCTTCTGTGGTAATCATCATGATTTCATGATCATCATTTACGGCTTTCACGCCAACAACATAACTTGTCTTTTCGGTAATCTTATAACATTTAACACCTTTACCGCCACGTTTTTGAACCGTAAATTCATTCAGGTATGTACGTTTACCCATTCCGTTTTCAGATACAATCAAGAGAGAGTCTCCCTGATGATCAAGCTGCATACCAACAATTTCATCACCATCAGATAAATTCATTCCGATAACGCCCATCGAAGTTCTTCCGGTTGCGCGTACATCTGTTTCTTTGAAACGAATACACATTCCATGTTTTGTTACGAGGAATATTTCTGTATCCATATCCGTAATTTTAACTTCAATCAATTCATCATCATCTCTGAGATTGATTGCTGCCAAGCCATTCTTACGAACGTTACTGTATTCTACAATATGTGTTTTCTTTACGATACCGTTCTTTGTTACCATGAATAAATTCTTATTTTCTTCATAGTCTTTTACCGGAATAATTGCGGATATTTTCTCACCCGGATTCAACTGAATCAGGTTAATAATTGCCATACCTCTGGCTGTTCTGCTTGCTTCCGGAATCTCGTATGCCTTTAGGCGATACACACGGCCAAAGTTCGTAAAGAACATAATGTAATGATGCGTCGTCGTCATTAAGAGATCTTCGATATAATCTTCCTCTATCGTCTGCATACCCTTGATTCCCTTACCGCCTCTGTTCTGGCTTCTAAAGTTATCAACCGTCATTCTCTTAATATAACCAAGACTTGTCATTGCGATTACCGTATTATCTCTCGGAATCAAATCTTCCATGGAAATATCAAATTCATCAAAGCCTATCTGACTTCTTCTGTCATCACCGAATTTATCAGAAATCAACTGAATTTCTGTTTTGATAACACCAAGAAGTTTCTTCTCATCTGCCAAAATAGCCTTTAACTCTGTGATTTTCTCCATTAACTCCGCATACTCTGCTTCCAGTCTTTCTCTTTCCAAACCGGTCAAAGCACGGAGTCTCATATCCACAATTGCTTGTGCCTGAGCATCTGACAGTGCAAAACGCTCCATTAATTCTGCTTTTGCATCGGCAACATTTTTGCTGGCGCGGATAATCTTGATCACTTCATCAATGTTATCCAGTGCAATTAATAAGCCCTGCAAAATATGTGCACGTTCTTCTGCTTTATTCAAATCATACTTTGTTCTTCTGGTTACAACTTCTTTTTGATGCTTCAGATAATAACCAAGCATCTGATACAAATTCATGACTCTCGGCTCATTGTCTACAAGAGCAAGCATGATTACACCAAACGTATCCTGCAACTGTGTATGTTTATATAACTGGTTCATTACAACATTTGCATTCGCATCACGTCTGAGTTCAACTACCACACGCATACCGTCACGGTCAGATTCATCACGTAAATCTGTAATTCCGTCAATTCGTTTATCACGCACAAGTTCAGCAATTTTTTCAATCAATCTTGCCTTATTCACCATATAAGGAAGTTCCGTAATAATAATACGGCTCTTACCGTTCGGCATGGTCTCAATATCTGTTACACCACGCACGCGAACTTTACCACGTCCGGTTCTGTATGCTTCTTCAATTCCTCTTGTTCCTAAGATAATTCCGCCGGTCGGAAAATCAGGACCTTTTACGATTTCAATTAGTTCTTCTAAATCCGTAGTTCTGTCTTCTTCCACCTGGTTATCAATCATTTTAACAACGGCAGCAATTACCTCTCGTAAATTATGAGGCGGAATATTGGTTGCCATACCAACTGCAATTCCGGTGGTACCATTCACCAAAAGATTTGGATAACGGCTGGGAAGTACAACAGGTTCTTTTTCTGTTTCATCAAAGTTTGGTGCAAAATCAACGGTATCTTTATTGATATCCGCCAGCATTTCCATAGAAATCTTACTAAGACGCGCCTCTGTATAACGCATTGCCGCAGCGCCGTCACCGTCAACTGAACCAAAGTTACCATGTCCGTCAACAAGCGGACAACGTGTAGACCATGGTTGCGCCATATTAACAAGTGCTCCGTAGATAGAACTATCACCATGAGGGTGATATTTACCCATGGTATCACCGACAATACGTGCACATTTTCTGTGTGGCTTGTCCGGACCATTATTCAGTTCTATCATTGAAAAAAGTACTCTTCTCTGTACCGGTTTCAAACCATCTCTTACATCAGGCAATGCTCTTGCTGCAATAACGCTCATTGCGTAATCGATGTAGGAGGTTTCCATTGTCTTCTTTAGATCGACTTCGTGGATTTTGTCAAATATTTGGTCATCCATTTTATTATTTCCTCCCACCTTAAATATCTAAGTTTCTGACGTACTTTGCATTTTCTTCAATAAATTCTCTTCTTGGTTCAACCTTATCACCCATTAATGTGGTAAATGTTAAGTCGATTTCGGAAGATGTTTCTTCATCCATTGTAACACGTAACAATATTCTTCGTTCAGGATCCATGGTTGTTTCCCAGAGTTGCTCTGCATCCATTTCTCCAAGACCCTTATAACGCTGGATTTTATTGTTGGTATCACGTCCAACCTCTGTCAGAATTGTATTCAATTCTTCATCACTGTACGCATACCAGATTTTTTTATTTTTCTCCAACTTATATAATGGCGGTTGTGCCAGGTAAACATGACCGTCTTTGATTAAATCCGGCATAAAACGATATAAAAATGTAAGTAAAAGTGTACTGATATGTGCACCGTCAACGTCGGCATCGGTCATAATGATTATTTTGTGATAACGAAGTTTTGTGATATCAAAATCATCATGAATACCTGTTCCGAATGCAGTAATCATTGCCTTTATCTCAGCATTTGCATATATTTTGTCAAGTCTTGCCTTCTCAACATTCAAAATCTTTCCGCGAAGCGGCAAAATTGCTTGCGTATTTCTACTTCTTGCTGTTTTTGCAGAGCCACCGGCGGAATCTCCTTCGACGATGTAAATCTCACAGTTAACAGGATCTTTATCCGAACAATCTGCTAATTTACCGGGAAGAGACATACCTTCCAAAGCTGTTTTTCTTCTTGTTAAATCTCTTGCTTTTCTGGCTGCTTCTCTGGCACGTTGTGCCAAAATTGATTTTTCGCAAATTACCTTGGCAATTGTAGGATTCTGCTCCAAAAAATAAGTTAATTGTTCACTGACTACATTATCAACAGCACCTCTTGCTTCACTGTTACCTAATTTCTGTTTTGTCTGTCCTTCAAATTGCGGATCTTCTATTTTAACACTGATAATAGCAGTCAATCCTTCACGAATATCATCACCGGAAAGATTTTGCTCACTTTCTTTCAATAATTTTGCACTTCTGGCATAATCATTAAATGTTTTGGTAATTGCATTTCTGTATCCGGTTAAATGAGTTCCGCCTTCCGGAGTTGTAATGTTATTTACAAAACTGAATACACTTTCGTTATAAGAATCGTTATGTTGCATTGCAACTTCTACATATACATTATCTTTTGTTCCTTCAAAATACATCACTTCCGGATAAAGAGCAGTCTTACTTCTGTTGAGGTATTGAACAAATTCTTTAATACCACCTTCATAATGAAAATCTTTCTCAACAGCTTCTTCTCCTCTTTCATCACGCAGAACAATACGAAGATTTTTTGTCAAGAATGCCATTTCACGCAGTCTTTGCTTCAAAACATCATAATCATAGACAATTTCTTCAAAAATAGAACCGTCCGGAGAAAAAGTAACCATAGTACCTGTTTTATCTGCTTCACATTCGCCAACTACTTCTAACTTTTGAACAACATGTCCTCTCTCATAGCGCTGCATATATACTTTGCCTTCAGAATAGATACGAACTTCCAGCCAATTTGAAAGTGCATTTACAACAGAAGCACCTACACCATGAAGACCGCCGGATACTTTATATCCTCCACCACCGAATTTGCCGCCGGCATGCAATATTGTAAATACAACCTCAACTGCAGGAATACCCGCTTTATGATTGATTCCGATTGGAATACCTCTTCCGTTATCCACAACAGTAACAGAATTATCTTTATTCAAAATAACTCTGATGGTATCGCAATATCCAGCCAGTGCTTCATCAACTGAATTATCCACTATTTCATACACCAAATGATGCAATCCACGCGAAGAAGTACTACCGATATACATACCCGGTCTTTTTCTGACTGCTTCCAATCCTTCTAATATTTGTATTTGATCTGCTCCATACTCAACACCCATGGATATCCTCCTACCTTTTTCAGGTTTATGATTTGGTTATGATTCACTTTCTATTTTGCCGTCAATCACTTTAAATACTTTATGCATATTAATTTTGTGATTAATAAACTCATCAAGACCGGTACAGGTAATAATTGTTTGAATACTGCCTATCTGATCCAATAAATAATTTTGTCTGTTACTGTCAAGTTCCGATAAAACATCATCCAATAAAAGAATTGGTGTATTACCGGTTACATTTTTAACTAACTCTATTTCCGAAAGTTTTAATGATAGTGCAGCTGTTCTTTGTTGTCCCTGTGAACCAAATTTTTTAACATCAATATTTCCAATCATAAAAATAAAATCATCTCTATGAGGTCCTACAGATGTTAATTTGTATTTAATATCTTTATCTCTGTTTAATTTTAACTGTTGTTCATATTGTTCAACTGAAACATTAGGGGCATATTCTATTCTAATTTCTTCTGTATTTCCGGATAATTGTTTATGAATATCATAAATTATATCATTTAACTGCTCTACAAACAGAATTCTTCTTTCAATAATTTTACTACCTAAATCAACCAGTTGATTATCCCAAACATCTAATGTATCCTTTAATTCAGGATGACGGAACATATCTTTTAACAACATGTTTCTTTGATTTACTATTTTATTGTAATTTGTCAAATGATACAAATATACTTTATCTAAC
>DATESB010000019.1:0-11885 GCA_035271065.1 Lachnospiraceae bacterium
TTAGATTACTGGGCCAACCTCTTCAAAGCAACCACATGGGAGGAAATTCGAATGTTAGCTGAACAAAACCATTTTGTACATGAAGCTGCTGTCACCATGCGAGAACTAACTGCCGATGAGAAAATACGCTTACAATGTGAAGCGCGTGAAAGATATGAACTTGACCAACGCTCCACTCTGGCGAGTGGCATTCGCAAGGGAAAACAAGAACAAAAGGAAATTGATGATGCCATAAAAGATGCTGCTCTTGCAGAAAAAGATACAGTGATTTTCGAAAAAGATACCGTAATCTCCGCAAAGGACAAGGAAATCGACAAACTTCGGAAACTACTTAAAACATCCTCTAAATAATTATGACTGCTAATTAGTCAAGAGCCTTACAGGAGAAATCCAGGTAAAGGCTCTTTTGCTTTTGGAGAGGAACCACTGAAGCGGGGCGCACAGGAATCACGTTCGATTAGTGTGCAGGGCAACATCATCTGTACGGGAATGTGATATTCCTCGTATACGGAACGTGATGAAGATAGGAAATTGGCGGCGTATTCACCCATAAGTTCTGCCGGAGCACCAATTGTGGTGAGGGGCGGAGTGGAATATGCCGAAGCGTTGATATTATCAAAACCAATGATTGAAATATCTGCCGGGATATGATATCCATGCTCTGAAAGAGCACGCATTGCACCGAGTGCAATGGAATCACTAGCTGTAAAAACTGCTGTAGGGAGCGTTTTGCCAGCGATTAATTTGGACATCATATCATACCCGGCTTCTATTGTGTAAGCATCTATTGATAAATATGGTTGGTATGTAATGTCATGCTTTAGGCAATAGTCTTCAAAGACGATTTGGCGGGTGTCTTGATATAAACTTCCGTCTTCCATATATTCTTTTCCGCCGAGGTACCCGATGTGGGTATGTCCGAGTGAGGTCAAATAATCAAGAGCAGCAGTTGTTGCATGCGCGAAGTCAAGAGTAATAGCGTTGTGTGATATCTGCTCTGCACACATGTCTACAAGAATATAATGGCTCGAAATCTTCTTGAATTGTTCTATTTCCGAATTGGCAAATTTCCCGATACATATCAATCCGTCTACGCCTTGAAGTGCTAAGAGATAATCGGTGTCGCCTTTGAAAGCGCGAATGACACTGATGCCATGTGCTGCACAGTACTTTTCCGCACCGAGTCGAATGGACAGATAATAGGGATCTTCTAATTCCTGTCGCAGGGAATACCATTGCAGGATACCAAAGGTACGTGTCTCAGTGGGCTGTGTTTCTGTGACGGAAGTCTTTTGTTTTCTTCGGTTAACGTAGTTCAATTCTGCAGCAATCGAAAGAACTCTTTCGCGTGTTTGAGAGGATACGTTTAGAGTTGCATCTTGATTGAGTATTCTTGATACCGCTCCGGCTGATACCCCGGCGGCTTTTGCAATGTCTCTGATAGTTGCCATGTCTGCTCCTGTGGATGATAAATAGAATCTGTTTCACTCATTGAGTTCCATATGAGAAATAAAACTATTTAGTAAACAAAAGGTTGTGGTGTTTACTACGAATCTATTATAAGTTTATGATAGGTTTATTACAAAAAAGAGTGTAATACTTGACTTTTACTGCTATTAATGATACTTTATATCTAACAAACAGTATTTATTATTTAGTAAACTATATCACAATGTTTACTAAGTGTCAAGAATATGAAGGAGATAGTATCATGAAGAATTCAAAACAATTAATTGCAGAATTTGAGCGTCAGGAGTATGACAATTTATTATTGGATATCTATGTGGATCCGAAGGTACTTAATTATCAGCGAGATCGTTATATTAAGGCGATTAAGGAATATGAAGTGCTTTATGGCGAAAGCGATGTGGAAATATACAGTGCACCCGGAAGAAGTGAAGTGGGTGGCAATCATACGGACCATCAGCGCGGAGAAGTACTGGCAGCAGCAGTTAATTTGGATGTGATTGCAGTAGCGGGACGCAATCAAGAGGGTGTTATCAAGATTGTATCGGATGACCATAATATTCCGACAATAGCCGTGGGAGACTATGCAAAGCGAGAAACAGAAGCCAACCATAGCATCACATTGATTAGAGGAGTTTTGAATTGCTTGAAAGAAAAGGGATATGCCATTGGCAGTTTTAATGCCTACATGACCAGCGATGTTCTCAGCGGTTCAGGCTTATCTTCTTCCGCTTCTTTTGAAGTCGTTCTTGGTTCGATTGTATCAGGATTATTTAACAACATGCAGATTAGTCCGATTCTGATTGCGCAGGCAGGACAATATGCTGAAAATAAGTATTTTGACAAGTTAAGCGGATTGATGGATCAAATGGCATCTTCGGTCGGCAGTCTGGTACACATTAATTTTGCAGATAATGAAAACCCCATCATTGATAAAGTAGATGTTGACTTTGAACAGTTCAACCACAGCCTCTGCATCGTAGATACAAAGGGATCTCATGCAGACCTTTCAGGCGAATATTCAGCCATTCCGATTGAAATGAGACAGGTAGCAAATTATCTCGGCAAAGAAGTTCTTTCTGAAACGGATGAGGCAGAATTTTATAAAGAGCTTCCGAAAATCAGAGAGGCAACCAACGACAGATGTGTACTGCGCGCAATTCATTTCTTCGATGATAACAGAAGGGTACGTGAAGAGGTAGAGGCACTCCGCAACAATCAATTTTCACGTTTTAAGGAATTGATCAAGGAATCGGGTAACAGCTCCTATAAATATCTACAAAATGTCTATGCCAATGCAGACTACATCAACCAAAGTGTCCCAATGGCACTGTCTTTGAGTGAAAAGGAACTTGGAAATAACGGCGTTTGTCGCGTACATGGTGGCGGATTTGCCGGAACCATTCAGGTATTTGTACAAAATGACGCAGTTGATGCTTATCGCAAAACAATGGAATACTACTTTGGAGAAGGAAGTTGTCACGTATTGAAGGTTCGTAAATACGGCGGTATTCGTGTAATCGGAGATTGATGAATCAGAATTTGTAAGAGGATAGCATGCAAGAGATAGCATGTATGAGAAAGAAAGAGGATATGAAGATGATAGATCTATATATCAAGGCACTTGTTCAATATGGATTGGATTGTGGACTGATTACTGAGGAAGATAAGATATACGCCACTAATATGATATTGGAGGCTCTCAAGTTAGAGGATTATACAGAAGACGAGCAGACTGAAGATAAACAGATGGATAATAATCAGACAAATAATGACCGGGCAAGTCAATCGCGTGAAACAAGTTTGCCCTTGGAAGAAATCCTTACCGGGATATGCGATTATGCATATGAAGCAGGGTTAATCAAAGAAAACAGCGTGGTATACAGAGATTTATTTGATACTAAGATTATGAATTGTTTGGTACCACGCCCGAGCGAAGTCATCCGAAACTTTAAGGAAAAATACGCACGTGATCCGAAGGAAGCAACGGACTATTTCTATCAGTTGTCACAGGACTCCGATTATATTCGCAGATATCGCATGAAAAAGGATATCAAGTGGGTGTATGACAGTCAGTATGGAGAGATTGATATTACGATTAATCTGGCAAAACCTGAGAAAGACCCTAAGGCGATTGCGGCAGCAGGTGCAGCAAAACAGTCAGGCTATCCAAAGTGTTTACTTTGTGTTGAAAATGAAGGATATGCAGGACGCATCAATCATCCGGCAAGGGAAAACCACAGAATTATGCCGATTACGATATGCGGTGAGCCATGGGGATTTCAGTATTCTCCCTATGTTTACTATAATGAGCATTGCATCGTGCTAAACACAAAGCATGTTCCGATGACCATTAACAGAGAAGTATTTGCCAAGTTATTGGATTTCTTACGCCAGTTTCCGCATTATATGATCTGCTCCAATGCAGATTTGCCGATTGTTGGTGGGTCTATTTTGAGTCATGAGCATTTTCAAGGTGGCAATTTTGAGTTTCCGATGGCACGTGCTGAAATAGAGAAATCATACCAAATTAAAGGATTTGAAGATATGGAAGTTGGTATGCTGCATTGGCCGGTGTCCGCCCTTCGTATCAAGGGAACTGATGAGAGTAGGCTGGTGGAACTTGCATCACATATTCTTGCAACATGGAGAACTTATACGGATGAAGAAGCCTTTATTTTTGCCGAGACAGACGGCGTACGTCATAATACGATTACGCCTGCCGCACGCAAGAAGGGTAAATTCTATGAGATAGATCTGGCACTGAGAAATAATATCACAACCAAAGAGCGACCGCTTGGCGTCTATCATCCGCGTAATGAATATCACCACATTAAGAAAGAAAACATCGGTGGTATCGAGGTAATGGGGCTTGCAATACTCCCGTCCAGATTAAAAACAGAACTGGATGAGTTGGCACATAGTATTCTGGAAAAGAAAGATATTCGACAAAATGAAATGCTTTCAAAACATGCAGATTGGGTAGAAGAATTTCTGCCGAAGTACCCGGAACTCAATCAGGGTAATGTAATGGATATTCTAAAGAAAGAAACAGGGCAGGTATTTGTCAAAGTATTAGAGGATGCCGGCGTGTTTAAGTGCACCAAAGAGGGCAGAATGTATTTCGAGAGATTTATTGCCACTTTATAAAACATACAAGTTGTGCGTACAAGTGCATACAAGTTGCGATTTCCTTGCTGTTATGCGAATTTCTTGGTACAATGAAACTCAAGAAACAAGCATTTCGCAAGGAAATTTTATTAAAGGAAAAGTATGTTAAAAGACGCCAGAAAGAAAACTTTATATTCCATGGTTTCAGTGATTATAGTCGCAGCTCTGTTTACGGGGTGCGCTTATTTTAGTTCCTCAAATTCGAGTGATGCAGATACACAAAATACGGCGGAGCCACCGGTTAGCAATGTGCTGGCAACTGATGATGCAGCGGCGGAAATCGGAACCGACGAAGGCAAAACAGCGGAACCGGAAACTGACGAGCCGGAATCAGACACACGGCAGAAGAAGGTTGGTGTAGCAATGCCGACCAGCACTTCGGAACGTTGGATTAATGATGGTGCCAACATGAAGGCAAAGTTGGAGGCACTGGGTTATGAGGTTGATTTACAGTGTGCTGAGGATGATGTGCAGCTGCAGGTGGAACAGATTGATAATATGATTAAGAATGGCGCTGATTGTCTGGTTATTGCATCAGTTGATTCAGAAGCCCTGATTAATGTGTTGAACAAAGCCAAGCGCAAAGGCATCTATGTCATTGCTTATGACAGATTGCTCATGGGAACCGATGCACTTTCCTATTATGCAACATTTGATAATACAGCAATCGGAACCATCATCGGAAAATATATTGAAGAAAAAAAGGATCTAAAAGCTGCTGCAAGAAACGGTGAAAGTTATACCATAGAATTTTTTATGGGTTCTCCGGATGATAACAATGCTGTTTATTTATACAACGGATTAATGGAAGTATTGCAGCCTTATCTGGATAACGGAACGCTGATCTGTAAGTCAGGATTGACTTCATTTGAAGATACCTGCATTTTGCGCTGGTCACAGGATACCGCAAGAGAGCGATGCGACGCATATCTGAACCAATATTATCAAGACGAGAAAATGGATATTGCATGCTCGGCATTTGACGGATTTGCATATGGTATTAAGACTTCGCTCCTGACACATGACTATGATTTAGATGCCGACTGGCCTATGATTACAGGGCAGGATGCCGAAAAGATTGCAATACAGAATATCATGGCAGGCTATCAGACAATGTCCATTTATAAGGACACACGGGTGCTGGCTTCTAAGTGCGTCACCATGGTACAGGCGGTTTTGGAAGGAGCCACACCGGAAATCAACGATACTTCAAAGTACAACAACGGCAAAATGGCAGTACCTTCGTTTCTATGTACATCCATTGCAATTGATGTTGATAACTATGAGAAGATTATTATAGACGGGGGATATTATACGGAAGTGCAACTGATGAAATAGCTTAAGAGAAGGCTGTACGGAGGGTTTAGAATGGGTTATTACAGTGTGATGCTAGTGGATGACGAGGAAGAGGTTCGTCAGGCGATTATCAAACGGGTTGATTGGGAATCGATTGGTTTTCGTGTTGTGGATTCCGCTGAAAACGGAGAAGAAGCACTGGAAAAAGCAGAGCGGCTCTGTCCCGATGTGGTGATGACGGATATTCAGATGCCGTTTATGGATGGATTGACTTTTTGTAAAAAGTTAAAAGAACGTATTTCAGGAACGAAGATTGTTATTTTCTCCGGATATGACGAGTTTGAATATGCAAAAGAAGCAATTAAGCTGGAAGCAGAAGAGTATATCTTAAAGCCAATCGATGCATCAGAACTAAAGCAGGTGTTCTCGCGCATTAAGGAACGTTTGGATGAAGAAATGGACCAGAAGCGAAATGTAGAACGGTTGGAGAAATACTATCTGGAAAGTATGCCGGTACTCAAAGAACAGTTTTTGATGAGTTTATTGGAGGGCAGATTGCGGGAAAAGAGAATAGAAGATTTTATGGATTTGTACGGAATCAAGATGGATGCACCTTATTATGCAGTCAGCGTTTTTCGCATGGATATAGGCAGTGGTCAGGGTATGTTGGATGCAGGTCTGCTGTCTGTATCGCTGAAGCAGATTATTGATGAACAGATTGATAAGCAGTTTATGTATCGAAGCATCAATTATCTGGGCACTATTATTGTCATTGTGATGTTGACTGCAAAAACAGAGTTATCACCGTTTATTCAGGTTTCGGACCGCATTTGCAAATTTGCAAACAGGATACTTGGCATTCATACAACCGCAGGAATTGGGCATGTATGCGACAGTCTGATGAATTTGCATCATTCTTATGAAGAAGCGCTGGCAGCAGTGGAATATCGGATACTGATGGAGCTGAACCAGGCAATCTTCATCCAAGATATTGAGCCAAAATCAGAGGAACGTTTTCTGATTGAGGAGAAGGAACTGCAAAGCATCGTAAAAGAAATCAAAGTAGGAACAAAGGAAGAATTAGAGCAGGCAGTACATTCCCTGATTGAAAAACTGAAATCCTCTTCTATCTCCATGACACAGCTACAGATTAGTTTTACAGAAATGATTGTGGAAATCATGCGTCTGGCAAGAGTCTATGAAGTCAATACAGATGAAATAGAAGGCTTGAATGTGGATTTTTACAGTGAAATCAAGAACTTTGAATCACTGGATGCACTTGGAGACTGGCTCTTATCAGTTTGCATGCAGTTACGCGGACAGATACGGAGAGAGCGAACAGATACTACCAAATTATTGATTGATAAAGCAAAACAATACATAGAGGAACACTATAATGACTGCGAATTGTCGGTTGAAAAACTGTGTGGGTATCTTGGACTGAGTGCAACCTATTTTTCAACGTTATTTAAAAGAGAAACAGGGTTCAGTTTTGTTGCCTATCTGACACAGACCAGAATGGAAAATGCCCTGCGCTTGCTCAATACAACCGAGGAAAAGGCATACATCATATCCGAGTTGGTTGGGTATACAGAGCCGAACTATTTCAGTTATGTATTTAAGAAGCAGTACGGCGTGTCACCCTCCAAGTACAGAACAAACCAGGGAAGCACCAATTGACGTAACCACAAATGACGGTATCCATAGGACATCATATATGAGAAACAGATTGCAAAAGAGAAGCATACAATTGATTATCACCATATCCTTTACAACCATTGCCGTCATTGCAATGAGTTTTATGGGAATAGTTCTCTATGCCCAATTTGCCGAGAATACCAAGAATACAGCAATAGAAAGCAACAAGCAGCTGCTCGATCAGGCCGGTTGGAATTTGAATACCTATATCAGAAGTATGATGAGCGTATCCGACACCATGTACTACAGCGTCATCAAAAACCGCGACCTGACTTACGAACCGCTGGACCGAGAAATGGCACTTCTCTATGAAGCAAATAAAGACAATCTGATCAGTATTGCCTGTATCAATGAAAATGGAGCAGTGATTGCTGCCGCACCGGTTGCAACACGCAAGCAGGGAATTGATATACTGGAACAGGATTGGTTCATTCAGGCAAATGAAAAGATTGAAAATCTTCATTTTTCCACACCACATGTACAGAATTTATTTGACAACAGCAATTATCGATATTATTGGGTGGTTTCGTTGAGCCGTTCCGTAGAGTTGACCAATGTCGGCAGAACCAGGAAGGGCGTTCTTCTGGTAGACATGAACTTCAGCGGCATTGAACAGCTGCTTAGTAAAGCCAATGAAAAAGGCAGCGGCTATATTTATTTAATGGACAGAAACGGAGAAATCATCTATCATCCGCAACAACAGGCAATCTATTCAGGCCTTGTGCAGGAAAATAATCAGGAAGCAGCAACCTATGAAGACGGCGACCATACAGAGAAATTTGCAGACAAAGAGCGAGTTGTCATAGTCAAGACAGTAGGCTATACCGGCTGGAAATTGGTCAGCGTGACTCCTGTGACAGAGTTTAACGTCAATTTGCATCAAATTCGGTTCTTTACGATTATGATTGCTGCCATTTCAATTCTCCTGATTTTATTCGGAAATGTCATTGTTTCCTCCAGAGTGACAGACCCAATCCGTAAGCTGGAGCATTCTATTAAGTATCTGGAGGAAGGAAATCTGGATACAGATATCTACATCGGCGGAACACATGAAATCAGGCACCTTGGCAGAACCATTACCTCTATGGTGCGCCAAATGAGAAAACTGATGGACGATATGGTGGCAGAGCAGCAGGAAAAGAGAAAAAGTGCGCTGGATGCCCTGCAGTCACAGATTAATCCACATTTTCTGTATAATACACTGGATTCGGTAGTCTGGATGGTAGAAAGTGAACGCTATCAGGAAGCCATTTCCATGGTTACAGCACTTGCCAATCTGTTCAGAATCAGTTTGAGCAAAGGAAAAAATATCATTTCCATACGTGACGAAATAGCACATGCAAAGTATTATCTGGATATCCAAAAGGTGCGTTACAAAAACCGATTTGAAATAAAAATCGACGTTGATCCGGCAATTGAAGATTGCTGTACCATTAAGCTCATCGTGCAACCCCTTCTTGAAAATGCCATTTATTACGGAGTAGAGCATATGGACGGCGAGGGCGAGATTACTTTGCGCGGTTACGAGGACGGAAATGATGTATGTATTGAAGTCATCGATAACGGCATGGGAATACCGAAAGAGAATATCGCACTTCTTTTGACCGATGATACCAGAGTGCACAAGAAAGGCTCCGGGATTGGATTGCGCAATATCGACCAGAGAATTAAATTGTATTTTAAAGGCGATTACGGCCTAACGATAGAAAGCGAATTGGACGAGGGTACAACAGTCAGAATACGTTTACCGAAGATGTATTATTCTGAGGTATATAAGGAGGTGCAGGATGAAGAAAAATAAGAACCTGTTCAGAACTGCATTGGTCCTCCTGATTATCCTGCTCTTGTTTATTCTGTATTATTATGCAGTATATGATGAGGAAAGAGAAGAAACCAAAGTGATATCCGTGATTGTATACGGAAATAGTTCGGAACGTTGGGAAAACCTGCGTCGTGGTGCAGAGCAGGCAGCAGATACCCTGTCGGCAGAGATTAATCTGGTGACATTATCGAAAGATCATGACGTGGAAGAACAAAAGGAATTAATTCAGCGAGAAATTAATAACGGAGCGGATGCGCTGATGATAGCAGCCTGTGACAGTGAAGCAATGAAACAGGCAACAGCAGAGATCAAAATACCGATTATGTTTATTGAAAGCGGAATAGGTGATGACACTTCCAAATCCTATATATCAGCAGATAATTACGCAATGGGGCAGGCCCTCGGCGCAGCTGTGACAGAACAGGAAATCGACAAAGTAAAGGTTGCCGTTATCTGTGACAACATGCAGCGCGACAGCGTAGCGCTGCGGTATGAAGGCTTTTGCGATGCACTGGATGGCAAGATAGACAGACTTGTGGATTGGGAGAAAAATCAGAATGAAACAGACATTGCAGCAATGCTGTTTTTGCAGCGTGAACTAACGGAAGAAGCGGTGGATGTTGTGGTTGCGCTGGACAATTCCTCCACGGGAGCCATTATAGATGCAGTGGAAAATCTGGATAAAGATGTGAAGATATACGGCATTGCCAATACAGATAAGGCAGTTTACTATCTGGATAACGGAATGATTGAGACACTGGTTTATCAAAATGAATTCAGTATCGGCTATCTGGGTGTACAGGAACTGCTTGGCGAGGTAAACTATGGCGCCGATGAAATCAAAGAACGAATGGAATTTCGGGCAGTCTCAAAAGAGGACATGTATTCCGTCCGCAATCAAGAGATGCTGTTCCCGTTTGTTAAGTAATCACAGGAAGGGAGACGCTTATGGGTAAAAGAGGAGTAGCAGCCGTCATAGCAATTACACTTTTGCTGACAGGCTGTGCAAGCGGACTGGAATTGAAACCGCAAAGAGAAGAACAGAAAAAAAGTATTAAAATAGGCGTCAGTATCTATGATGAGTATGATACACACATTGCCAATATGGTTTCCTATCTCAAGGAATGGAGCAAGGTGCAGGAACAGCAAACCGGAACAGTCATTACACTGGATGTGGTCAGTGCAGGCGGCAGCCAATTAACACAAAATGACCAGATAGAACGATTTGCCGACCGGGAATATGATGTGGCATGCGTCAATCTGGTAGACCGAACCGATGCAACCGTGATTATCGATAAAGCCAAAAGTGCAGATATGCCAATTGTATTTTTCAACAGAGAATTGGTAGAGGAAGACTTAGAACGGTGGGATAAACTGTATTATGTAGGAGCCACAGCACAGCAATCAGGTGAGATGCAGGGTGAAATCGTTGTGGAGGCTTGCAACAAACGATTTGAAGAAATCGATACCAGCGGAGACGGAAAACTACAGTATGTGATGCTAGAAGGCGAAGCCGGACACCAAGATGCACTTGTCAGAACACAAAGTTCAATCGGAGTAGTGGCAGATGCCGGCATTCTATTAGAGAAATTGGGCGACGAAATCGCCAATTGGAACCGCGCACAGGCAACCACCAAAATGAATGCGCTGCTTGAAAAATATCCGTATCAGATCGAAGTGATTTTTGCCAATGACGATGACATGGCACTTGGAGCAATTGATGCTTTAGAGAGCAGAGGCGTTACCACATGGCCACTGATTGTCGGTGTCAACGGTGTCAACGAAGCATTGGAAGCAGTCAAGGCAAAGCACATGGAAGGAACCGTCTATAATGACGGAAAGGGACAGGCAGAGGTCATCATACAAATGGCCTACGCACTTGCTATGGAAGAGGAACTGCCGGAGAACATAGAATTGACCAATGAAAAATATGTCTATTTACCCTATCAGATTATCAATTACGATAATGTACAACAGTATATAACAGAACTGACCAAATAGAGTCACAAAGAAAACCCCTCAACTAAAATTGCTGAGGGGTTTGTTATATCTCCAATTCTTAATTTTTCTTACTTTTAGCACTTGTCTTTTTTGCAGGCTTCTCACCGTTTTCCTCTTCGGCTTCATCATCATCCTTTGCAGTATTTTTCCGTGCTTTGGTGAGTTTCTCAAGTGTCTTGAATAAGGCATTAGAGTCAATCGGTTTTGTAATGTAATCATCCAAACCTGCATTACGTGACTTGTGGATGTCCTCAAGGAACGCATCTGCGGAAACACCGATAATCGGAATGGTCTGCGCGTCCTTACGTCCTGATGCACGAATCATTTTGGTTGCTTCACGTCCGTCCATTCTCGGCATACGGATATCCATCAGAATACAGTCAAAGAACTCGCTTTCTGCCGCCAGATAAGCAGCAACAGCCTCTTCACC
>DATESB010000020.1:0-48038 GCA_035271065.1 Lachnospiraceae bacterium
TACCCACCGCCGGTTCGCGTGGAGTGTTCAAAATGACGGTACATTGCATCCACCATTTGCGCCGCTTCCGGATGATAGCAGAAGATTCCGCCGATAACATCCATATCATCTCCGTAAACAAGACGATCATTTTTAGCTGCGCCGCTCAAGATTCGGATTGCTGCCTGTTTGGGTGTCTGTGCATTCTTCGGGATATCTCCGCCTTCAAAGATAGCAGTTGCCGTTGTTCCCGGCGTTGCGGAGCCAATCTTAATCCCATAATCCCAATACTCATAACGCAATGAGAGTGACAACAGATTGAGCGCCGCCTTAAACGGTCCATATATCGACTGATACGGCATACCTGAAAAGCCTGTACCGGATATAATATTAACAATCTGTCCATCTCTTTGCTTCATCATGATGGGAAGCACCGCACGGCATCCGTATAACGGTCCATAGAAATTAACGGAACTGACATCCTTCCATCTCTGTTCGACTTCTACATGGATTCCGGCATTTCGCGTTACTTCCTCGCTCAAAGGTGACTCCACAAACATACCCATCTGGCCGATGCCTGCGCAGTTAATTAACAAATCAAATCGTCCATCAAAGAACTGCTCTGCAGCTGCTATCATTTCCTGCACACTTGTTTCCTGTGCTACATTACAGAAAACTCCTTTTACATGGCTGGGATATTGACTGTTCAAACGTTCCTCCTGTGCCTTTAAGTTCTCTTGATTGAAATCAGCAATCACAACTTTTTTTGCTCCATAGGATAACAATTCCTCGCACAATGCAAGCCCCACGCCTGATGCACCGCCTGTAATACAAGCCGTCTTTCCTGCATAATATGCAGCATCTACGGTATTTGCATCTCTTAGTTTCAGGTACTCTTCTAATCCCTTATAGGCATCCGCCATATGTTCTCTGTCTGCCTGTATAATAGCAGAGAGCATTCCCAGTTTTGGGTCCTGCGGAATCTCCAATTGCTCTGCATCTGCAGAAAAAGATAACATTCCTGCACGTCTTTGTCGTGCAAACTTAAGATATATCTGATCTACGATTTTACTCATACTATCCGGCGCAAAACATGCTTTTGAACCTTCTACATCCGCGTCGTCTCCTAATATCAGACGGTCATTATTGGCAACTCCGTTCAAAATGCGCTGTGCCGATTGATGCGGTGTCTGTGCTTCTGGGGGTGCTCCACCCACCTGATCAAAGATAGCCGTTGCCGTCGTACCCGGTGTTGCTGCATTAAATTTCACATTTAGCTCTCCGTATTCATACCGCAGGCATAGGGTGAAATTGCAAAGAGCCGCTTTGGTTGCCGCATACATACTCTGATAAGCCATAGGTGAAAATGCAATGCCTGAAATAATATTAACAATCTGTCCGCCGCCCTGCGCAATCATTGCAGGTAACACTTCTCTGCATGCATGTACCGCGCTATAGAAATTCAGTGCAAATCCGGCTTCCCATTCCTCATTGGTATTCACTTTTTGTGTAAATGCGATTTCATCCGGAATCTCCGTGAATTTTCCTGTCAATGGTGCACCTGCACAGTTAATCAAAAGATCCAGCCGACCTTCACCAAAAGAAAGAGCACCGTCAATCATTGCCTTGATTTCAGCTTCTTTTGTTACATTCCCTTTACCTTTCCTGGGTACTGTGTCTGCAATCTCTCTTCATGTTTTCTCAAATTGACTTCATTGAAATCCACCAGTACTACTTTTCTTGCACCGCTTTCCAACAATTCCTCACACAACGCCAAACCGATACCGGATGCGCCGCCTGTTACTGCAGCTGTCTTATCCGCAAAATACGCTCTGTTATATTCCATGAAGGCTCCTCCTTTTATTCATAGATTTGATGGTCTTTACACATGGTAAATCTGTCATATCTTCCACTGAATAAATAGGGAAGAACCTCTGTGATTTCTTCATCCGCATATTGATGAATCACTTGGTTTGACCTAACCCAATTATCACTTACCATCCAACCTGCGCCAAAAACCTTTTTAATCTTTATTTCTCCCCACGGGTCATCGCGCGTAGAGCCAAGTGTTACCTTTGCCGTAGCCGGAGACCACTCATAATATCTGGTTGGATTATCATAATAGTTCATAACAAGATTAGCAAATTTCTTCTCCTCAAATTGATATTTGAACAGAAGACATGCGCCGCCTGTCTCAATCGGACTTTCTTTGGTACAGCCCTCCTGTGCACCGGTAAGTAACTTCATGCCAGGCTCATTATACTGCCCCATTTCCAATTCCACATCTATCAATCTGACACCGTTTCTCTCAATAAAACAATGTCCCACATCGCCAACACGTTCTACATGGATACGCTCACACAGTTTCTTAGGCAGTCCGCTTGTCTCTCGACCCGAGCACATCCCCATCAGAGCGCCGGGACCACTCAACTGAAGTCCTATAAAATGAACACCGACAGCCTCGCCATGTCGTGCCATGATACCGATACCGCCCTCCATATACCAAGGAGCAAAACTCGGTTCTCTGATATTGACAATATAGATATAGACCAGCGCGCCAATTCCCGGGCCTTTGTCCAATATCTTAAGTGGAGGTGGCAATAGTGCCTGCGCCTCCTCTTTATCCATTTCACAGAACACTTGAATGCCATACTGCTGATTCATCTGCCCGCCATTCATAAAATTTGCTATTTCTTCCTTTGGTACAATCAATCTGTTATCCATAATTTCCTCTTCCTTTCTATGTCGGTCTCATTCCGACTGAAATACATAAGCCTGTCCATGCGCATCCTGCGTAGCTTCCAGAATACGACCGCCCTTAGCTGCATCTCCGATGATACGTACATTTTGAAATGCCTTCTTAAACTGCTCTGCCAACTCATGACGCGGGCGTACTCCCATTGCCAGTACCACCCAATCTGTCTGCACGCTCACAGGTTCACCATTCTGCAAATTCGTCAGCAATACCTGAGACTCTTATATGTTCCAGTCTGTGACCTGTCAGTATCTGTGGCTTGTAGGGTAGGATACGGCTCATGACATCCTCTACCACAGACGGATACATTCCCGGGCCTACACTGTGAAGCATCTCAACCATTGTGAGTTCACATCCCCGCTCTGTTAACATTTCCGCAGTTTCAAGTCCGGTCATTCCCGAACCTATCATTGCCACTTTACCGGAAATAACTTTCTTGCCCGTCAGTACATCCTCTGCTGTCACAACATGTACTCCGTCAATGCCCGGAATCGGCGGCTTTATCGGTTTGGCGCCACATGCCACAAACACACCTATCGGCGCAATTTCTTTGACCTTCTCAATCGTAACCGGTTGTCCCAAAACCACCTTAATACCGGCCCTTTTTACTTGCGCAATTAAGGAATCGACATATCGTGTAATCTTTTCTTTACCATAACCCTTATCTGCAACATTTAAAGTCCCGCCCAATCTGTTCTGGTCATCAAATATCACAGGTTCGAAGTTTCTCTCCTTTAAAGTAAGTGCTGCTTCAATCCCTGCCGGTCCACCACCAATTACTGCAATCACTCTGCCATTGCCATCCTTTAACGGATTGGCATATTCACGTTCTCTTGATGTAACAGGATTAACCGCACATTTAAGTTTGTGACATTTTACAATCTCTCCAAAACACGCAAGACAGCCAATACATTTACGTATTTCCTCGGATTTTCCCGAAAAAGCCTTCTTACACCAATCAGAGTCTGCCAGATGTGCACGCGCTACACCAACAAAATCACATACCCCTTCTTGTAACAACACCTCTGCCACTTCGGGTTCCTTAATATTACTTGTACCGATGACCGGTATCTTGACAACAGATTTAATACTCTCGGTCAGAGGTTTCTTGTAACCTTGCGGATAAGTTCCCGGTTCAATACAACCTGCTGTATAACAACTTACATTGATGGCATCAATTCCTGCCTGCTCTAATGCAATTGCTATGTTCTTGGCATCTTCCAGATTGGCTCCACCTGTTTCCTCTGCATTGATACGCACGGAAATCGGAAAATACGGACCACACTTTTCACGAATTCCTGCTATGATTTCCAATAAAAAACGCATTCTGTTTTCAAAGTTTCCGCCATATTCGTCAGTCCGTTCATTCATACCCTCAGAGAGAAATTCATTAATCAGATAACCGTGTGCTGCATGTAATTCAACTCCGTCAGCCCCTGCCATCTGTACAATCACTGCTCCTGTCACAAACTTCTGCACCAAATCCTTGCATTCCTGTGTTGATAACTCTCTCGGCATCTCACCGCCCGACGCTGCAATCGCAGACGGAGCCACCGGTTGTACTCCGGTTATCATAGAGGATGTATCAGCAAATTGAAACCAAAATCATCTATAACGGTATTGAACAGATTCTGAAAGGTTTCCTTTTTCGGAAACGGATTCTTGATGGTATCTTCTCCTGTCTGCTCAGGGTCGTCCTCCCTTGCACAATCAGGCTGTACAAAGCGCAAAACGATAATCTCCAGTATCTTTGCAGATAGAATGGTTGAATAGATGACCTTCCACACTGCAAATCTCGGAAATGTATAAGTTTCTATCTCGTAGAACCAAATAATCAAATTGCTGAATATCAGCATAAAAAATGCGAAGAAGATTGCCAACACAGTCATCAACAATGCCGGATTGCGTGGCAGTTTCTGTACAAGCCGACTTTCCGGCATTGTACTCGGAAGTTCACCTGCACTGCGTAGTTTTCTTATTTTATAATTTGCATATAGTACGTTAATGATAGAAGTAACAATTCCGCAAATCAGTGCATCTAACAGAAGAACCTCTTTTGTAATCGGACGTCCGAACTGAAAGATAAATGCCATAGCCAGATTCAACAATGCTACAAACATAATCCAACGAAACGAATTGATGTATGGAAGCCCTATTCTCGTTTGGTTCTTACTACTCTTACCACTTTTTTCACTCATGTTTTTCCTCCTTATTTGACTCATCTTGTCCTTTGTAAAATAAATAAAGACCTCATACAATGAAGTATAAAGTCTTTTTTTAACATTGTCATAGCCATTTCAAATGCAAAATGGCTACTTTTTTTCCGGACTCCAAATAATATACTGATCTAATTCACTACGCTTTGTAATCAGCAGTTTTGCAAAAACCGATTCCAATGCCTTTTTCACATATGCTATGGAATAATTCAACATCTTCGCAATCTCCGCATTGGTCTTTCCTCTGGTTGCCAGCGTTGCAACCTGAAGTTCCGGTACCGTCAAAATTGATGTAATGTTATCCTTTGCATATCGATTATGCATACTAATCCAATTGTTGATTGTAGCCTCACATTGTTGCATAATTGGTCGGTAGAAATCAACATGGTGCTGTTCAATATACTGCCCCAATCTTCCGGAAAGCGCCGTAATGTGTTCACAAATCGGCGTAATAAATCCATCCTGCACTCCAATTGTAAGTGCTGCCTTGATATGTTGGTATGTCTCCTCTTCCTGATGCAACTCATGATATCCGATTGCACACATAATGTGCAGATACTCATCTGACTGAAATATCCCTTCGCTTCTGGCGTTCATTGCCAGCGCTGTTTCTCCGATGCCTGTTATTTTACCGAATTCCTGTGTTAAATGCATGTATTTCATATAATAAATCATTGCATGACATCGTGTTGCTGCAGGCAGTAGCGATACCCTTGAAACATCAAAGGGTTCTCTTCCCAGATACAGACTGGAATATACAATCTGTAAAGCCAGCCACAGCAATTGTTCCATGAGTGGGTTATCACAATACTGTTGGTACAATTTTTCTAATTCATCACACACTTGTTGAAACAACCCATAATCATTGGTGCTAACAGCAGCCCCCGATGCCGCTAACAACGCACTGATACGTGTTTTGCTGGTTCTCGTCGTATGATAATAACTCTCTTTTGCCGTCTGAAAGTCACCACGCATATAAGCAAGTTCGCACTGTATCTGCCTGCGTTCTTCCTCGTCTGTCGCATAAGCTAACATCTGCTCGGAATGTCCCGGTTCATATGGCCCCCTACATACAAGTACAATATCTGCTAAATAAGGGCATTCATCTGTTACTTCGTACTTCATACTGCCACCTCATCTGGTTGGTACTAATTACTCTTTTACGATTTTCGGAACACCGTTTCCCTCTGTCAATGCTGCTTTGGCAAGTTGATCGGCCTCTTCATTGTATTTATCTCCTGTATGTGCTGCAATTTTCCGAAATGAAATATCAAGTTTCTTCTGTTTATCCTTCATAAACGCAGCATACTTCTGCGTCAAATTGTTCTTTGCTTTCCATGCTCCGGTTGCCCACATTTCTATTCCCGTATAATCATAGCAGATTTGTATTGCTGTGTATTCATTCACTTCACACCACTGTACCGCAAACATTGCCCCCAACATTTCGCCTGTTACATTACGTAGTGCTACCGACTCCGGATTATTGCCGTTACCGGATTTTCTGACAATTTCACCGCTCGGAGTAAGCATCACACAGCCAAATGCATAAAACCCTATCGCTTCGTCATAACTTCCGTCAACATAGGCTATCACTTGACCGGGCGCACATTCTACCTTGAGTTCATTTCCGGATAAATAAGCCTTAGCCTCTTCCAATGTCGGAAAACTCTTATACTCAGCCTCCGGATAACCGTCCACAGAACTCTTGCACGCTTCCCACGTCTCAAATATACCAACACTCTTGCCTTTTCTGACCGCATATATCTTTTTCTTAGCCATTCTATCCTCCAACTGCGTTCTATATGTGATGTATTTTCACAAAATCTTCAAACCTCGGTAACACAAAAGATAAATATCCATAACGGTTGGCATCCACAATTCCTCTTCGCTTGAGTCTGTCCCGATACACAGAAAATACCTCTGATTTCATTCCGGAAGCTTCACGGATATCTTTCACCTTCGTTTCTCCACTGAGTGCCATTTCAATCAATATTTTTTGATCAAGGGCTGACAGTTCCGACCAAATCTTACTATATACATACTCTTCCAAATATTGATCATACTCTGCCAAAATATCTTCTATTGTTTTTGTGTCTCTATGATTCCAATATAGATATCCCAACACCTGAAACGCAAAAGAATACCCTTTGGTTAGGGTAGCCATTTGTTCCGCCTCTTCTACCTTCAAACAAAAAATGTCCATATAGCACTTTCTGATTGCTGTATAGTTGAGTGGCTCCAACATAATCTTCGGTGCTCTGTAAAGAAACGTGAGTGTCTTTTCATTTTGCAGATTATGAATATTCTCATATAAACCTGTCATCAGCAGGTAAATCGGATAATCTCGTCTCAACAAAATCTGAAATGAACTTGTAAAGGTTCGAATGTATTCACTATTAGTCACTTCATCGATAGTGATGAGCAATCGCTTCTTCTCCTTCTTTAATTGAGCAAGCATCAATTCAAGGGCCTGTTCAATGTCAGTTACAGGCGTTGCACTTTCCACGGATGCCCCCAAACCAAACGCCGAAAAATCCAGTTTAGCTTTTAGAAAACAAGTATGCATATTCGGTAACGCATATAACTTTGCCACAAGACTCTGAAGAATATCTCTCATGGGATTAAGTTCTGCAACCACCCAGTCCGGATCTTCTTCCAGTATATGCGCAATATTGGTCATCATAACTGTCTTTCCGATTCCTCTGATGCCCGAAATCACATAAATCTGATTTGATGAATCTTCCGCTCTGAAATTATCTAAAATTTCATTTGTCTGCGAAAGACGTGAAATATATTGCATCGGTTTTTTCCCAAAGGAAATCGTAAATGGATTTCTGCTCATAATAGTGCATCACCTTTTATAACTTTCATTTTCTTTTATAAGTTTTTATAACTTCAAAATCATTTTATAACTTTTTATAACATTTGTCAATGAATCAGCAGCCGTCACTTCTACATCTTTGCTGCCCATTTTTCATAAGCCGCTCAATTAGTTCTGCTCAATTAGTCCTTAATGGTCGATGAGGGACTTGGCTATATGCTACCGTACTCGCTGCCTTTTACCGCTAAAAGGATGATTTCCTTGTCTTTTGTTGGTATTTCTCGGCTTCCAGCCTACCGTACTCACTGGTTTTTACCGCTAAGAAGATGATTTCCTTGTCTTTTGTTGGTACTTTATCGCTTTGCCTGTGTCATTTTAGTAATTTTGTACCTCTAAAAAAGAACTTGCTTGCTATTTTATGGGTCTTTATGCTTCGAAGTGCTTCCAACTAGAATTTGAAAACTTGATTTGAATATTGGACTTGAATCTTGGATTTGAATAAAATATCCGCAAAGCGCAACTGCGTGCTCTGCGGATATCATTATGTGTATTGAATTGACTTATCTGCCGGCTATTGACCGATTTGTGCTGCAACTTCAGCTGCGAAGTCTTCGCTCTTCTTCTCCATACCTTCGCCAACTTCGAAACGTATGAATTTTGCAACTACGATACTCTTATTTACTGATTCAAGATACTTGCCAACTGACTGCTTTCCGTCTTCAGCTTTGACATATGCCTGCTCTAAAAGACTGATTTCTTTTACATGTTTAGCAATACGTCCGTCTACTAACCCTGAGAAAATCTTGTCATTTACATATTCAGCTTTTGCATTCATAGCCAATTCAGCAAGAGTCGCTTTTGCTGCTTCTGAAAGGAAGTTAAAGAGGAAGTTCATGTTGCTCTTCTTCTCTTCATAGATAGCGATATCTTCATCACTCCATAATTTCTCGCTAATCGCTTTTTCAATCAATTTATTCAAGATAGGCTTCGGAAGAGATGCCGGATCATTTAAAGCACTATCAATTATGATTTCTTTTAATTTTGCCATCTCATCAGCAGAGATATCAGCTCCACTGATATACTGTGGATTCATAGCTGCTATCTGCATTGCTACATTTGTTAAAGCCTCTTTTGCTGCGTCATCAGAAGCACCGTTTGCTGCTACGATTACACCGATTTTTCCGCCTGCATGAAGATAAGAAGCAAGGCAATCTCCTGAAACTTTTGCAAATCTACGTACAGATAACTTCTCACCGATTGTAGCTGTCTTTTCGATAATAAGTTCTTTTAAACCATTCATTTCGATGACTGCTTCAATATCTTCTCCATTTGCTCCACCTTCTAAACCGGAAGCAAGTGCTGTATCTGCAACAGTCTGTACAAATTCCTGGAATACTTCATTTTTAGCAACAAAGTCAGTTTCTGAATTGACTTCAACTACAACTACTTCTTTCGCATTACCTGCAACACGTGTAATACCTTCTGCTGCAATTCTGCTGGCTTTCTTTTCCATTTTTGCAGCACCGCTTTTTCTTAATACTTCTACTGCTGCTTCCATATCTCCGTCGGTCTCAGTAAGGGCTTTCTTACAGTCCATCATACCTGCACCGGTCATTTCTCTTAACTCTTTTACCATAGCTGCTGTTACTGCCATTTTATTTTCCTCCTATTGAATTGTTATCATACACGCTAATATATCAATAAGCAGGGTACGCATACTCTGCTTATTGTTAGTGTCATTTACTTTTATTTATGCTTCTGTAACTGCCTCAGCTGCTTCCTCTGTATCTGCTGCAGCTGTATCATCAAAACCATCTGCTGTAGCACCCTGATTTGCTTCGATAACTGCATCTGCCATTCTTGCTACGATTAACTTAACCGCTCTGATTGCATCATCGTTACCCGGAATAACAAAATCAAGTTCTTCAGGATCACAGTTTGTATCTGCAATACCAATCAACGGAATACCAAGTGTATGTGCTTCCTGAATACAAATTCTTTCCTTCTTAGGATCTACTACAAAGATTGCATCCGGAATTCTCTTCATTTCCTTGATACCGCCAAGGTTCTTCTCTAACTTATCCCACTCTTTTCTGAGTGCAATAACTTCCTTCTTAGGAAGTACATCAAATGTACCGTCCTGTGACATTCTCTCGATTTCTTTCAAACGACCGATTCTTGACTGAATGGTCTTGAAGTTGGTCAGCATACCGCCGAGCCATCTTTCATTTACATAGTACATACCGCAGCGCTCAGCTTCTGACTTAACAGCATCCTGTGCCTGCTTCTTTGTTCCTACAAAAAGAATTGTTCCACCCTGTGAAGCAATGTCAGCGATTGCATTGTATGCATCGTCAACCATGCCTACTGACTTCTGCAAGTCAATAATGTAGATACCATTTCTCTCTGTGTAGATGTATGGAGCCATTTTAGGGTTCCATCTTCTTGTCTGGTGTCCAAAATGTACACCTGCTTCCAATAACTGCTTCATTGAAATAACGCTCATGTTTCTTTCCTCCGTTTGGTTTTTTCGTCCGCATGCTTCTGCTCTACAGGCTATCCGGTTCTCCGGACACCGTCCTGCAAATCGACATGCGTGATTACTTGTTTCTATACACAATACACACGAAAATGTCCCATGTGCACATGCTTAAGTATTTTATCATAAGAAAAGCCCCTATGCAAGGGGTTTTTCAATAATAACAATGTTATTTATCGTTTTACTTATTCAGCTGCTGATGTAATAATCTTTGCTACTTCTTCATAGGTTGCACCTGCCGGAACTGTATGCTTCCCTACTGTGATTTTATTATCATAATTATGGTCACATAAATACTTGTCAAACTTCGCCGCATCATCAACCAATCCTGCATCCGCAAGTTTTACGCTGACTGTATCCGAACCGTTTCCGCTTGCAACCGTTATCTGAACCGATTTTGCATCTGGTTTTGTATCCTGCTTTGCATCTGTCTCTTCGGGTTCAAGTGCTGTATAATTGTGTTCGGTCTGCGCTACCCCTGCCGCATCTTCCTTCTCAAGTTGAACATTCACTATTTTTTCATTCGGCAGCATTACGATATCTTTATCTGCATCTTCTGTACCTTGCTCCGCGCCCGTGTTGTCAGCATTTTCTGCGCTGCCCGCATTACTGCTCACACTATCGGCATCTTCACTCACATCGCCTTTGCTCGCATCCGCGCCTGCATTCTCACTCACGCCACTTTCATTCTCACTCACAACTTCTTCTGCATTCTCTGCAGCCCCTGCACCATCTGCCTCTGCCTGACTTGATAGCAGCACCCTATTTCCGGATACCATACCAAGTTGCTCAGCACGCGCCATGATTTCAGCATTCGTCATTTCTGACTTTGCTCCGGACGATAGCCCCATAATTAATGCTGTGACTGCAATTCCGATTCCGAGGCCACGCATATAATACTTTAATTTCATAGTTATACCCCTTCGAACAAATCAATGACCAATTTCACTTCACCAAGGCCAAGGCCCAATTCCTTTGCAATTGCCACGTTTGATTTTCCTTCTTTATGGAGTTCCAGTATTCTCTGGTTATTATTCTTACCACTTTTTTGTCTTGGCGCTTCATTGGATGCCGCCGTATTAATTGTCGTCGTACCAATTGCCTTGGGATTGATGGTCTTCGCCCCGATTACTTTCTCATTAATAACCTTCTCGTCTTCCAATTCCGGAAGTCGCATTTTGTCCAATTCATTCGCCAGAGAACTGAAAATCGGCTGCGGTATTACTTCTTTCTGTGATACACTGTCACCTGTCCCCACATTCAACTGCACCCCATGTTCATAGACTGCCTGCTGTTCCTGCACAGCACCGACATTCATTGGCATCCTTGTCACTCTTTCCTGAACAGCCACAGGCTCTGCAACCGTAGCCTCCTGAATTGCAGCAACTGCCTCATCCTTTGTTGCCTCAACTTTACGGACAGTATTCTTCAAATCAATCTGCTTATCATTGAGCATATCATAAAGGAACATGACTTCCTTATGGTTCTTGTTAATCTCTTCTAAAACTGTATCGGAGTACTCATTGACAGCCATGATTTTCTCATTGGAAACTTTCGCAAGAGAACGTTCCGTCTTCTCAATGGTGTACTCAATTGTTTCGTCCACCACCTCGTCGATTCGTTCCTTGACATGTTCCATTTCCTGTTCAATCATCTGTTTAATTTGTGCTTCGCTCTTCTTGCCTGTGTCTTCACCCTTGCCGGATTTCAGTTCCGGTAAAATAAAGCTCAGTGCAAAAATAACGACTCCTAAAATAAGGAGTGTTATTTCCAAAACTGTCATGTCAGTATTTCTCCTATCTATCTGCTAATTCTTATATCTTAATATCAAATCCGGAATACCCTTTGACCGAAACATGTCCGTCTTGTTCGGGTTCCTTCTTCTTTTTATTTTTGCCACCGTCACCTCTGTACTCATTCTTACCCTTTTCTCTTGCATCATGGCGCGTGTTGGACTTATCGCTGTCATCGGATTGATGAACAGTTCTGATATTCTGGTCGACCTCTTGTGCGAACTTATTCTGAAAATGATTCTGATCCACCATATTCTTATTTTCTTCATTATGCCGTATAGACGAGACATCCTGCGTTCGTGAAATAATGCCGTTTACTTCGATTGGACTAATCATATGCTCTCCACCTCACACTGCTATAGGCAGCTGCCTATAGACTTACCATCTTGACATCACCCTGCGACTTAATAAATTTGCAATGCTTAAAGGACTCATTCACATACATTGACATATCCGATATCGTAATTTTCGTTCCCGGATACACCTCATTCTGCACTCTGACCTGTGCAACAGTCTCTGTATTCATAATCGAGTCAATGCTCTCATACTCTTCTTCCGATGCCTTCAATTGCTGTTGCTGAGCTTTGCAGGTCTCCGCTAATTTCTGCACATACTGCATCTGCTCATATGGCAGTTTTTCGCCCCCTGCTATCTTCTGGCCCATAGCTGTCAATACAGGTTGTATTGCAGCAAGACTCTTCTTAGTCTCTGTAATTATTTTCTGAAGTTCCAGTGCTCTTTCCTTTTTACTCGGATCTACGCCAACTTCTATAAATGTATCTGTTCCCATTGGTGAACCTATCATCTTTGCAGCCACTTGATTGCCGGCACATATTGTTCCTCCGGTAATAAACCCTTTTTTGCCATTCACTTCAATGTCGCCTTTTGCAGATACCTTACTGTGCAAAATCGCTTCTGTATGAACAAATCCGCCTGCTGATACTGTTGCATTTTCAATGAATTTGGAAATCACATTACCTCCGGCATTCAAAACGCCACGGCTCATTCCATTTACGCCTCTGGTAATAATAATATTACCGCCCGCTTCCAAAAGTGCACCCTCCACAACACCGCGCACCTCAATGTCACCTTCAGCCTGTACACAGAATCCTGTTCTGACATTGCCTCGTATCATGACATTTCCGGCATACTCTATATTGCCTGTTGAAGTATCAACATCATCCACCTCATAAATGTCTGCAACAAATACCTTATCGTCTACCAACGAAACATGTCCGTTCACTTCTGCAATCAGTTGCAAACCATCTTCAGACAACTCTATATTTCTTGAGTACTTAAGACTCTTCTTTTTGACCTCACGTTGTGCAATTCTCTCACCATGCACATTTTGTCCCGGCTGACCCGGATCCTCTTTGGTTAATTCAGCAATTACCTGTCCTTTTGTACACTTACTAATGGTTTCCAGATTAAAAAAATCTACGGAACCGTCTTCATTCATTTTCGGTTTTACATTTGGATTGGTATTAAAGAAATAATCAATCTTTGCATCAGTACCCTGAACCGGCGGAATTCCCTCTGCAATCAGATAATCTGTACAATACCGTCTATTTGCTGAAAAGGCAGTTATCACCTTTTCATTAATTCCCGCTATAATCCTTTTATTTCCTAAATCGCTGATAATCTCGTCATTTGTAAGAAGTGCTCCACCATTAGAAGGTGGAAAAAATCTGGCTGTTGCACGCATCTTGTCTTCAGAAACCTCAATATCAAACATTTCCTGCTCCGCGTAGCCTTCTTTTTCATCTACCAGCACATCAATCCGCCCGGTCATACCGGAATATGCTTTGTATAATTCTGTTTGGTCGTACCTTGTGTAACCCTTACGTGAAAGGTAATTCTTGAGTTCTTCAATACGAATTGCCTCTCCGCCACCCTCCGGCGGATACATGCGAATATACGTATTGTTATTCTGCATTACCAACTGAAAATACCCGTTTTTCGTCTCCATTAAATTTTCCCCCGTGTTCGCCTGTGTGTTCCTTAACCTTCCTTTAACATCCCCATGTAACGTCCCATCTTTGTCTTCATTTTCTGCAGTCCCTTCGTATGTAACTGCGAAATCCTAGACTCGGAAACCTCCAAAATATGACTGATTTCCTTCAAAGTCAACTCCTCATAATAGTATAACTCAATTACCTTTCGTTCCTTTTCTGTCAGAAGATCTAATGCCTCTGCCAGTACTGTCTTTAGCTCTCCCTTCTCTACCACATCCTCCGGTTGGTCAAACTGTTGTGATGCATTGGGTGCATTCGGCACTTCAATGCCCTGTTCCATATACTCATTTAACGACATCACATTGGTAATCTTCATCTGTGACTGCCATTCCAGATATTCATCCTCGGTAATACCAAGTTCTGAAGCAACATCTGCATCTGTTGCATTCTTGCCTGTCTTTTCCTCAATATCCTTTACCGCTGTACTGATGCGCTTTTGCTTTTGTCTGATGGTACGTGGTATCCAATCCATCTTACGAATCTGGTCAAGTATTGCACCTCTGATGCGCAAACTGGCATAGGTTTCAAACTTCACCATCTTATCAGGATCAAACTTATCAATTGCATCAATCAAGCCAAATACACCATATCCTACAAGATCATCGTATTCCACATTATACCCAAGATACATGCTCAATCGCCCTGCCACTACTTTTACAAGCGGCGCATACTCAAGTATAATCTTCTCACGAAGTTCCGGTGTCTTCGACTTCGCATATTCTGCCCACATCTTTTTTCTCAATGTTTCATCCATATGTTAACTCTCCGCCTTCGTCTCTTCCTTGCTGTCTTCGCTTTTTTCTTGATTCTCTTCACCGGCTGTTTCACCATCTGCCGGCTCCTTTTCAATCACTTCTCCTTCATCACCAACCGCATTTTCATCAGGCAATTGAAAGGAATCCAATATTTTCTTAACGACAATACCGATAATCAGAAATAGAACAAGTACCCAAAACAGCGCAACCAACATATCCTTTGTGGTGTAACCGTTTATAAACGTTACGATGCATGTCACCGCACCGGCCAAGAGCATAATTGCCGCAGGTATTTTCTTAGTATTCATAGTCTCTCCGTTTAATTAGATAGATTTAGGCGGTTTTCCAACCGCTTTAATGACAAACTCGCCGGTTTCCGGATAAAATTCTACGGTACGTCCATAGTTTTCACCGGTATCCTCTGCCAGAATTCTGATGCCAAGTTCTTTCAGTTTCTTCTTCGTAGCCTCAACGTTTCGTTCTCCGATGGCTACCAAATCAGATTTGTTCTGAAAGGAAAACATCTGCGCTCCACCGGCTATCTTGGCAACAATGCGGCTTTGAACCGCGCCTGCCTTAACCATTTGGTTGACAAGTTCCTGAATTCCCGTATCCGCAAACTTGGGAACACTGCTGTTGTTCTGTATCTTAGAACTGTCCGGAAGCATGACATGTGCCAATCCACCAATTTTACTACTCGTGTCCCGCAGTGCAATTCCAACACAAGAACCCAGCCCCAGCGTTGTAATTGAATTAGGGCTTATGCATATTTTCAGGTCAGCCATTCCAACTTTAATCATTTCACTCATTCTATATCCCTATCCCACATTCGTTTATTAGTCCGTCTTGCCACATACTAACAGCCCAATGAAGTCAATATCTTGTCATATGATTCTAAATCCGGTACCAGAATAAAATATCCATCCAGTTTTACATCATCCGAAAATGCTGTTTGGATGAGAAGTATTCTATCTCCAAGCGTACCGAATTCAATTGCCGGCACACTTAGAATTGCACCTGCCATATCAATACTGATATCCGGTATTGATGAAATAATCTTAAGGTTTGTCAATGTAGACAGCGATGACAGATAAGAGCCTGTAATGATATTACCGATTTCTTTCAGTGCCGAAATCTCCATTTCCGTAAACTCACCATCATGCACTTCTTCCAGCCCCATCAATTTAGCAACCAATATCCTTGCTGAATTTTCTTCCAACAAAAACATGATGCTGCCTGTAATATCGCCTTCGACTGCCTGATAGATGCCTGCCATAATCTGCTCAGCACCACCCATTGCTTCGCCTACTTCCGCAAATTCCAACAAAGCAACCTTCGGCACCTTCATATCTACCTTTGTCTGCAATAATTGCGCCAAAGCAGTTGTTGCATTGCCGGCACCGATATTGCCGATTTCCTTTAGTACATCAAAGTACATGCCATCGACATTGTTTAAATCTAGTTTTGCCATAACCAATTACCTCTTTATTCTTATTAAACAGTTTCTCTGTCCGCAACCACTACATTCAAATCCAACAAAGAAATCAGACCGCCGTTGCACTTTCCGATACCGTTGATAAAATTAATTGTATCATCCTTTGCATCATAAGCCACTCTCTCGGTATCTTCTTCCGAAAGTGTCACAACTTCCTTCACCTCATCCACAATAATACCAATCTGCGCATTCTGCTCCAGTTTCAGGATAATAATTCTGGTTGTGTTGGTGGTCACATCTTCCGGTAAATTCATCTTAATACGGATACTCATGACAGGCACCACTTCACCACGCAGATTAATAACGCCCTTGAAATACGGCTGTGCCTTTGGAACACGTGTAATCTTCTGCATGCGCACAATGTTTTCTATGTATTTGATATCAATTCCGTACTGTTCCTCGCCTATCTTAATGACGATATATTGCGTTGTTTCACTGATTACTCTTAAATCATCCATATGCTCTTCTACCTCCCACTATATCAATGCATTGGCATCTAATATCAATGCCACTTCACCGTCACCGAGTATGGTTGCACCGCTAATCATCCTGCTGCTGCAATTAATATATTTGCCGAGCGATTTGATAACGATTTCCTGCTGTCCGATTAATTCATCCACTACAAGTCCTGCCATAGCATCGCCCTTTTTAACGATAACCACTACCATAGACTCTGCTTCACCTCTTGTTGAATCCACACCGAGAATCGCATTCAAACGGATAATAGGGATGACAGACTCTCTCAGATTAATAACCTCTTTTGCCTGTACATACTTGATATCCTTCTCTTCAATTTCTTCGATTGTTTGAATAGAACCAAGTGAAATTGCATATTTCTCGCCGCCAACAACAACCATAAGAGCCTGGATAATTGCAAGTGTAAGCGGAAGTCTGATTGTAAAGGTAGATCCTTCACCCAGTTTACTCTTAACACTGACATCACCACCAAGTGCTTCAATCTTTGATTTAACAACATCAAGACCTACGCCTCTGCCGGATACATCAGATACTGTCTTTGTAGTTGAGAAACTCGGCAGGAACAATAAATCGATAATATCCTTATCGCCCATTGTCTCAGCCTGCTCAGCCGTAATGGTTCCGCGCTCGATTGCCTTCTGGCGAACTGCTGCTACATCAATTCCGTTACCGTCATCCTTTACTTCAATGACAACGTTATTACCATCCTGAAATGCATCCAAATGAATGGTTCCTGTTTCCGGTTTACCACGCTGTGCACGAATCTCAGGCTTCTCAATACCATGGTCTGCACTATTTCTAAGTAAATGCATCAAAGGATCTCCGATTTCATCCACCACAGTACGATCCAGTTCTGTTTCCTCACCTGACATATACAGTTCCATCTTCTTATTTAACTTCTTGGTTAATTCACGAATCATTCTCGGGAACTTCGCTAATACACTTTCAATCGGAACCATTCGAACCTTCATAACCGACTCATGTAAATTGGTCGTTACGCTCTCAAGGTATTCAATCTGCTCATTAAAATTCGTATTGGCAATATCACTCTCACCAAACGAAACCAAACTGTTCTTTGCAATAATCAGTTCGCTCACGAGGTTCATCAATACATCCAGTTTTTCAATATCAACGCGGACTGTTCTGTTCACGACAGGTTTCGCCATAGGTGCGCCCTTCTTACCTGCATTTGCCTGAACTTCTGCCTTCTTATCCTCGCTTACCTCTGGATTGGCAACCTCTGTTGTCTCAACTTCCTGTACAGCTGCAGGTTCCGTGTCATCTCCAATCAGTTCGCTTGCAACAATTGCTTCTCCGATTGCATCTTCAATCTCTGAAACACTCTTAATTGCTTCGATTACCTTGCTCTTATCTTCCTTGGTTACAAAGAACATGCTGAAGTCAAAGTCAAATTTCTCATCCTCAATATCCTGAATAGATGGATTTGAGATAATAATTTCACCCAACTCTTCCAATGCTTTGAATACAAGAAATGCACGTGCAGCCTTCAGGATACAAGTTTCCTGTACATACACGGTCAATCCGTAGACTTTCATGCCCTTGTCAATTGCCTCTTTGATTCCGGAAACCTCAGAACTCTGTAATGTGATATCTTTCCACTTTTTCTGTCCTGATGCAGTTTCCGCTTCCGGTTCTGCTACAGGTTCTGCAACAACATCAGCCACTGCCTCTTCTTTTGAATCTGATGTCTGGGCTGAAGCCTCTGCTTCTTTTCCTTCAAATATCTTAACCAGCGCTTCTATAATAGGCTCGTTATCGTCTGTTCCTTCATCAGAAGTAGCCTGAATGGCATCCTGATAACCTTCCAGTGCATCCAATGCCTGAAACAAAACATCAATCAGATGTCCTGTTACCTTAAGTTTACCTGCTCTGACTTCAGAAAATACATTCTCCATATTATGGGTTAATTTCTGCATTCTTTTGTAACCCATCGTTCCCGCCATTCCTTTTAGGGAATGTGCTGCACGAAAGATTTCATTAATCGTGTTTTCATTTTCCGGTTCATTTTCCAAAATCATTAATTGATCACTCAGACTCTGTAAATGTTCCTTGGTTTCGTCCAAAAAAATCTCTAAATATTGGCTCACATCCATAATCAACGTACCCCCACGTTCTTAAGTATTTCGTCTGCGACCTGACTGATTGGCACAATTGCACTTGCCAGTCCGGTAGCAACGATGCTTTTCGGCATGCCATACACGGCACACGTCTCTTCGTTTTGTGCTACAACGCAAACCTTTTTCTGTGTTTCAAGATTCTTAATTCCCGCAGTGCCGTCTCCACCCATTCCGGTCAAGACAACACAGATGATTTCATCATAAACAGATTCCGCCAAAGATTCATACATGTAATTGGCACACGGCTTAACGCCCTCTCTTGCAGGCTCATCCGTAAGCTGAAGACATGCCTTAGCACCTTGCATCGCCACCTTCATATGCTTGCCACCCTGCGCTACGTAAACATGTCCCGCCTGAAGCACATCACCGTCTTCAGCCTCTTTGACCGGGAGCGGACTCAGTTCGTCCAAACGCTCAGCCAAAGACTTTGTAAACCCTCGCGGCATATGCTGTACCAATAAAACCGGCACCTTAAGATCTGACGGAAGCTTTGGTATCACTTCCTGTAATGCTTTCGGTCCACCTGTTGAGGATGCAATTGCAATGATTTTACTGCCACTGCTCACTCTTGGTGCCCTGATTACAGGCTTTATCGGACTTACGGCAGGCTGAACTGCTTTTGGCTTCTCAGTCTTTGTCTCAGCTCTTGATACAACATCCAATAACATCAAAAAACGCTTCTGAAAAGATGCATCCTTTGTGTCAGCGGCATTCTCCGGTTTCTGAATAAAATCAAGTGCCCCATACTCCAGTGCCAGCAACGTCTCGCGTGCACCTTCTTTGGTTGTCGTACTTGCCACCAAAACATTTGCCGAAACATGGCTCTTCTGCATTTCCTTCAGAAGTTCCAGACCGGTCAGACGCGGCATATAAATATCCAATACCACTGCGTCATATTGATTGTGGCATATCTTCTTGAATCCATCGATACCGTCAAACGCTGTATCAGCCACTTCGAATCTATCATCCGAATTAATTATATCACACAGCACCCTTCTCATGAGTGCAGAGTCATCAACGACCAGTATTTTTTTCTTCATTTACTCAACCTTTTTCTCGTCTTCTATTTTTTCGTTCTTCTTCAAATATGTATCTGATAATACCTTCTCTGTCATCATTCATAATATTGGTAAACTGAATTCTATGCTCATATTCGCCCTGCCTATTGGCAAGTTCCTCTGTCAGAAGCACCTGTCCAACCAGTTTATACTCCATGATTTCACCATTCACATACAAATTGAAAATGAATAAAATCAACGTTTCCACCGGATACTGTTCTGCAGATATAAATCTTGCTCCACCACCACTGATATCAACAATAATGCCATTGTTCAACGTGATATCGGTATCAATGAACTGAACCTTCTCCATAATCTTCGGAAGTTCGTCCTCCGACAAGCGACGGCAACGCATATCCAACACACAATTCAATCGATAATATTCACGACGCTGGTATTTGCGGATATCAGTTGTCAGTTCCATCAGTAAGATAAAAATGTTGTTACTCTTATAGCGGTCAAGCACCCTTGCAAGACACTGATACAATCCGGTTTTCGTGTAAAAACATAAGTTGTATTCACCGTCTACCGGCAGTAAAATAACTTTTCCCTGCTCCATTGGCATCGCAATCTTGATTTGATCTTCGGACACAATGTCATATACCTGACTCTTATACAACTTTCTGGCACGTACCGCTTGATCCTGTTCTTCCTGATGTTGCCCGACTGTCTCCAGTTCGAGTTTGTCTCCCAGTGTCACAAATTTTGATAACATAAGCTACCTCACATTCACTTCGTCTCAGACATGTTGCAAGCATATCCTACGAAAATTTTTTTCCTGTTACAATATTTGCAAAAAAGCCTGCCATTCCGTGTTTTCTGAACACAGGCTCAGTTTCCTTATTCATTAAAGTAATTGCCAAATCCTCAAACGCCTTGGAAGACTTCGCATTCGGGTTTTGTATGGAAATCGGTGTCTGCTGCATCACTGCTTTCAATAGTTGCGGATCCTGCGGAATCACACCAATAAATTCAATCGGTATCTTCAGATATCTGCTGACCACTGCATTTAACTTACTGTAAAGCTGTTTTCCCTCTTCCAGACTCTCTACCTTATTGGCCACAACCTTAATCTGCGTCATATCTTTATTAAACCGCATATGTCTGTTCAAGGCTTTTAATAAAGAATAGGAATCTGTAATGGAAGTCGGCTCCGGTGTTGTCACTAATAACACCTCGCCACTGGCAACCAAAAATTCAAGTACTGCATCGGAAATGCCGGCTCCGGTATCAATGATAATCACATCCGCAAGTACATCCAGTTCTGCCAGATTCTGCACCAAATAGTTGATATAGTCTCTTCCCAGATTGGACAGTCCCGCAATTCCGGAACCTCCCGAGATAAATCCGATATCCATGGGTCCCATGGTGATAATCTCGCGGATATTCTTGCCCTGATAAATCAAATCGCTCAGATTATGCTTCGGTACCGCACCAAACATCACCTCTATATTGGCAAGTCCAAAGTCTGCATCAAATATGATAACGCGCTGTCCCATCTTTCTGAGTTGAACTGCCAGATTAATGGAAACGTTCGACTTGCCGACACCACCCTTACCACTGGTTACGGTAATAACACGCGCTGTCGGTCTGGGAGTCTGCTGGCTCTTCTTGATGATATTTCTTAATTGTTCTGCCTGATCCATATATTATTTGCCTCCCAGCAATTGCTTTACCGTCGTCTGCGGATTAAACTGTTCCATATCATCCGGAACATTCTGTCCACAGGTCACATAAGACAAATCCGCACCTGTATGTAACTTCAAATTTAATAAGTTGCCAAGTGTCGTTGTCTCATCCAGCTTCGTGAAAATCAATCGATAATCCGTCATCTGTGAATAGGTATCTGCAATACTGATTAAATCTCTGTATTTTGTTGTTGCGCTGACCACAAGATAGACTTCCTTCTCAATATCTTCGTCTACACAATGAATAAACTGACTCATATTCAGTTTCTGTGTCTCGTTATGATGTGAATGACCTGCTGTGTCAATCAGAATATAGTCATATGACTTAAAATCTTCTATTGCTGTGGTAATCTCCTCTGTCGAATAAATAACCCGAAACGGAGCATCCAGAATATTTGCATAGGTACGAAGCTGTTCAGCCGCTGCAATACGATAGGTATCCGTGGTCAGAAGTGCCACTTTCTTTTTATCATTGACGCAGAACTTAGACGCAATCTTTGCAATCGTAGTTGTCTTACCAACTCCCGTAGGCCCTACAAAAAATACAACCTTGGAATTATGTTCGGTCGGCATGATAACATGTGGCTGTCCAAATTTCAAAATCAACTTCTGATAAATGTTAGCCAATATAAAATCAATCGTCGCGTTCGGTTTATTAATCTTCTCAATTTCGTCCAATAATTGATTGGCATATTTTTCGTCTACTTCATTATCAATTAAGGTATTATAAATCAATTTCACAAATGTGACACGACTGTCATCTGTCTCTGTGTGAATGTCTTCGTCTGCCTCCGCTTCCTTACTCAACTGCTGTTCGATCAAAGTATGCAGACTTTCTAATTTCTCTTCGATAACCTTCTCGGAATGTCCACTGTCTGATGCGCGGCGTTCCGGATGATTTGGTTCTTCTCTGATGATATCGGCAGAAAATTCCGGTTTCTCCACTTTCTTCGGTGGTGCCGCAGCAGCTCGCTCGCTCTCTTCCTCCAATGCAACCGTCACCTCAACCATAGACGGCTTTAAAAATGCAAAGAGTCCCTTTTTCTTCACATTCTTTACATTCATGACAACAACGTTAACACCTAGTTCTTTCTTTGCTGCCTCGATTGCTTCTTCTTCTGTTTTCCCTTGAAATTTCTTAATGATCACGCTACTGTCACCATCCCCACGGATTGTAATTCAACATTGGTATCTATCTCATTATAGGATACCACAATCAGGTCCTTAAAGTAATCCTCTGTTAACTTTTTAAAATACATTCTGACAATCGGAGACGTAATCACAATCGGATTCTTGCCCAAGTTCTCAAGCTTCGCGATTTCCGCCTCTACTGATGCAACAATGGCCTTTGTTCTCTCTGGATCAAGTGTCAGATACGCACCCTGCTCCGTTTGTTTCACACTTGCCATGATATCCTGTTCCACCTTCGGATCAAGCGTTACCACACTAGTTGTCTCATTTGCCGGAAAATACTTTGAAGAAATCGCTCTCTTCAAACTTTGTCTCACATACTCTGTCAGCACATCGGTATCTCTTGTTGTAGTTGCATGGTCTGCAAGTGTTTCAAATATGGTCAGCAAATCTCTGATAGAAATGCCTTCTTTTAATAAATTCTGCAATACCTTTTGAATTTCGCCAAGTCCCAAAAGTTTTGGCAACAGTTCGTCCACAAGTGACGGGTTTGTCTCCTTGAGATTGTTGACCAAATTCTGTACATCCTGCCGTGAAAGCAATTCGCTGATATGTTGTCTGATAACCTCGGTCAAATGTGTTGCTATAATGGAAGGCGGGTCTACAACTGTATAGCCCATCGTCTCCGCTCTTTCCCGCTGGCTCTCCGTAATCCAAATTGCCGGCAAGTGGAACGAAGGCTCAAAGGTCGGAATACCCGTAATCTCTTCTTCCACAAATCCGGGGTTCATTGCCATATAATGATCAAACAGTATCTCACCCTCACTCACCTGAATGCCCTTAATCTTAATGATATATTGATTTGGGTTCAACTGTATGTTATCGCGCAAACGGATAATCGGTACCACTGTACCAAGTTCCAATGCGACCTGCCGCCTAATCATAACAACTCGGTCAAGTAAATCTCCACCCTGATTGACATCCGCTAACGGAATAATACCATAACCAAATTCCAACTCAATCGGGTCAACCTGTAACAAAGAGACCACATTTTCCGGCCTTCGAATTTCTTCAGCCGCCGACTCATCTGCATCCACCTCAGCTTCAATTTGCTCCACTTCCAGAGAATTTGCAATAAATCTGCCGGACATTACAAATGCAATACCAAGTGCAAGAAACATAATCGTATTCAGTGGTGTCACAATGCCAAGAAAGCACATGGAAGCGCCTACCATATAGAGCGTCTTTGGTATACCGAACAATTGCGAGACCAGTATTGTTCCGAAATCGGAATCCTTTGCTGCTTTTGTTACCAAGATACCGGTTGCCAATGATATTAACAGAGACGGGATCTGACTAACCAAACCGTCACCAATGGTCAGAATGGCATACTTCTGTATTGCTTCGCCAAACGGTAGGTCAAAGCGGGTCATTCCCATTGCCATACCACCGATGATATTAATTGCGGTAATTAAGAGTCCTGCCGTAGCATCTCCCTTTACATACTTAACCGCACCATCCATGGAGCCGAAGAAGCTGGCTTCTTCCTGTATCTTGTCACGCGCTGCTTTTGCCTGTGCATCTGTAATCGCTCCTGTATTCAAATCGGCATCGATTGCCATTTGCTTACCAGGCATCGCGTCGAGTGTAAATCTTGCGGTTACTTCTGCAACTCTTTCAGAACCTTTATTAATCACCATGAACTGCACGATAATCAAAATAATGAAGACAATGGAACCGATAATCAGGTCACCGCCACCAACAAACTCACCAAACGTTGTAACAACATTACCGGGATCACCTGTCTGGAGAATTAACTTCGTTGATGATACATTCAGTGAAATACGGAACATGGTTGTGAACAGTAACATCGTCGGATAGAAAGACATCGACAGTACTTCTTTTGCAAACATGGTATTGAACAAGATAGAAAGTGCAACTGCAATATTAAATGCAAGACAGATGTCCAACATCCATGAGGGAATTGGAACAATCAAGAACACAAAGGCACATAATAAATATAGCGCAACGCCTAAATCGGCCTTTTTCATCTTCAAAGTGCTTCCTCCCTTTTTTATCTTAATTCGACTGCATTACATCAGCCAACCTTGTTCTTTGCACTGTATACAATCGCCAGTACTTCAGCAACTGCCTGATACAGTTCCGGCGGAATTTCCGCTCCTAACTCTACATTATGATAGAGCATTCTTGCAAGTGGCTTGTTTTCTATGATTTCGATACCGTGTTCTCTGGCTGTTTCCTTGATTTTAGCTGCCAGATAATCCTCGCCCTTTGCAATGACATAAGGTGCCGGACAGATATTGGTATCATATTTCAATGCAACCGCATAATGGGTCGGGTTCGTAATGACCACATCCGCTTGCGGAAGAGCTGACATCATTCTTCTTCGGCTTGCTTCCTGCATTCTGCGACGCTGTTGCGATTTAATCTTCGGATCTCCTTCTGAATTCTTGTATTCATCCTTGATTTCCTGCTTTGTCATCTTCATATCATTCTTAAACTTCATCTTCTGATAGATAAAATCAGCAACACCAAATATAAAATAGAAAATACTGATTTTCAAACCTAAATCAATTACAATCTCTCCAATGGCAGCAATCGCATTAATTAACGCCATATCGTATAATAAATAAAGTGCATTGAACTCTTCTTTAATGGTTGAATACGCAAGATAGCCAACAATGCCGACTTTGATAATTGATTTCAGCAATTCCACAAGTTTATCTTTGGAGAACAAATTCTTCATTCCCTTGATGGGATCAAGTTTGTTAAATTTAGGCTGCAACGGCTTTGTTGTCGGCTTCCACTTGACTTGAACAAAGTCTCCTGCTACCGCAACAATGACACCTACCAAAAAGAGTGGCATCAAAATATACATAATCCGCAGTACAATTTCCCCTATCATAGAGGAGAACAGCCTGACGGAAATCTCACCGTTCGTCAATGTAATCATCTCAGGAATACGATTATAGACATAAGCAAAGTTCTCAATAAACTGTATTCCGAGTTGTCCTGCAAACGCCTTCAAAACCAAAAACAATGCCAATAAACCAAGTGCGCTGCTTAATTCTTTGCTTTTTGCAACCTGACCTTCTTTTCTGGCATCCTCCAATTTCTTAGGAGTTGCATCCTCGGTCTTTTCACCACCGGGACCGTCTTTTGCAAAGAATTGTAGGTTGTATTTCAACTGCAGATATCCCTCTTCCACACAAAAGCCTCCCTGAACCTTATTTTTGTTTATTGAACACTATAGACAAATGCAGTCATCATAACCTTCATTTCTCTGAAAATAACATCTGCAATATTCGGTATCATTCCGATGGTCAGAAACAGAATAATCAGTCCCGTCAGGATTTTAATCTGAATACCGACAGAAAACATATTCATTTGCGGTGCCACCTTCGCCAAAACGCCCAACACACAGTTCAGGATGAGCATCGCCGCCACAATCGGAATACAGATTCTGAAGGCAATCGACACATAATCAGCCATAAACTGTAAGACTGCCGTCATCAGCTTCTCGGTACTGATATGTACCCCGCCAACCGGCACCAATGTATAAGAATCCACAAACGCTCTCAGAAAATAATGATGTGCATTTGTAATAAACATAACCAACAAAACACCATACTGGTACAATGTACCCGTAAAACCTGAAGCCTCTCTGGTCAGCGGATCAAACATCTGAACCATTGAAAGACCGATTTCCATATCCGAAATTTTACCCGCTAATAAAACAATGGAATTACAAATTGTTGCTCCGAAACCAATCAGAAGCCCTGTAATTCCTTCTTTTAATACAAGAACCGCATACCCGAATACAGTTGAATACTCAACCGGTTGATGAGGTGTCATCACAGTATATAAAATAAACGTAATGAAAAAACTTAACCCTACCCGCAAGTGTCTGGGCGTATTCTGGGTACTGAAAAACGGTGCTATAAAAATGAAACAGGTCACCCGTGTAAAAATCAATAAAAAATATTCTAAATCCTGCATGGAAAATGAGTAATCTATCATATTATATCGCTACCCTTAACCCGGCGCTCATTTGATGTACACCGAAAAATCAGACCATAATCTTGTCATATAGCCGGTCATATTATTAAGCATCCAGCTTCCCACTAACATAAGCGTAACAAATATCGCCAATATCTTGGGTACAAAGGTCAAAGTCTGTTCCTGAATGGATGTAACCGTCTGAAAGATACTGACAATCAATCCCACAATGAGTGACACAAGCAACAATGGAGCTGCAGTCAAAATAATCGTATACAAACCTTCTCTGAAAATCAGAGCAACATCATCTACTGTCATATTCTCTTCTCCCGCTAATAGAACGTCTTGACAAGATTACCGATTACCAAATTCCAGCCATCTGCAAGTACAAACAACAAAATCTTAAACGGCATGGAAATCGTAGTTGGCGGAAGCATCATCATACCCATCGACATAAGCGTCGACGCAACCACCATATCAATGACAATAAACGGAATATATAATAAGAAACCTATAATAAATGCTGTCCTGAGTTCACTAATAATAAAACTCGGAATCAGCACTCGGTTCGGAATATCATCAATTGTTTCAATACTGTCAATCTTCGCAATGTCCATAAACAGGCGCACATCTTTTTCCTGTGTCTGCCCATACATAAATTCCCTGAGTGGCTCCATTGCTGTTTCCACAAATTCTTCCTGCGTGATTTCTCCGGCTTCAAACGGCTGAACTGCCGTCTCATTGATTTGTGTTAAAACCGGACTCATAATGAAGAAGGTTAAAAACAAAGTCAACCCAATCAAAACTTGATTAGGCGGCGCTGTCTGAGTACCCAAAGCTGTTCTGATAAAATGCAGCACAATGAGAATTCTCGTAAATGAAGTTAGCATGATAAGCAATATCGGTGCCAGCCCAATCAACGTCAAAATAATCAGAATTCTGAGCGTTCCTGATAGATTACCCTGCTCATCCTGATATGTAATTGACAGGTTATTACCAATATTTAATTCACGTAAATCCTCTGCTGTCTCCGCAGAACCCGGCTCGTTTACAACCGTAGAAGGACCGTCGCCTTCCTCCTCTGTAATGCCCAAATCATTTACCGCAGCAAATGTCTGTCTCGGCCCGATTAAAATAAGGGCAAAAACACATATCAACAAGCAAAGAGGTTTTATTAATGTACATTTCATAATATCTACTCGCCTACTTCTGCTTTTTATGTACCAATTCCTTGGCTTTCGTCAGTATCTCCTGAAAATTCTCCGTTCCCTTAACCTCTGAAGGTGTAAAGTCAAGTTCTTCCTCCGACAACTCCGACAGCATTGTAACCGTATCCTTACCGATTGCAATGACCAGATATTTGTCGCCTGTTCTGACAATTTGAATGAACTTGTTTGCAGTGATTTTGAAAGTCTCAATGACCTCAATGTTCTTATTCTGCATCTGTGTCTTCTGATACCTACCGACAAATCTAGTCGTAAAATAGGTAAGTGCAAGCACAAATATAAAAATCAGAATAACCGTAACCAACTGCGCAAAACTCTCCAGAGCGGAAGTCTCAAGCCCTAATAATGCGCCCATATTCATCAGCCTACTACTTTTTTAACCGCTTCAATAACACGATCAGCCTGAAATGGCTTAACGATAAAGTCTTTGGCTCCTGCCTGAATAGATTCAATAACCATTGCCTGCTGTCCCATAGCAGAACACATGATAATCAGAGCACCTGAATCATTTTCTTTAATTTTCTTCAGCGCCTGAATTCCGTCCATCTCCGGCATTGTAATATCCATTAATACAAGATCCGGTTTCAGTTCATTGTACTTCTCAACCGCCTTTGCTCCGTTTTCTGCTTCCCCTGCCACATTGTAACCGTTCTTTGTCAGGATGTCTTTAATCATCATTCTCATGAAAGCCGCATCATCACAAATCAAAATATTCTTCGCCATAATCAATTCTCTCCTAATTTTTTATAGTATTTTCTATTTCACAATCTCAGTTACTCTGACACCAAAATTTTCTTCAATAACTACTACTTCACCTTTTGCTACAAACTTGCCATTTACTAAAACATCAATCGGTTCACCTGCTATCTTGTCCAGTTCAATAATCGTACCGGGTGAAAAATCCAAAATATCACTGATTGACTTATTGGTTCTTCCGAGTTCCACCGTAACTTCCAGCGGTACATCCCGAATCAGTCCGATATTTTCCTGGCTCTGCATTGCACCGATGTCTCCTGAAAATGACTGGAATTGTGCCGGTTGAATATTGATATTTGGCATTCCCATCGGTTGTTGTTGCTGCATCGGCATTCCCATTCCCATTGATTGTTGCATTGGCATTCCCATCCCCATTGGTTGCTGCATCGGCGTTCCCATTCCCATTGGCTGCTGCATCGGCATTCCCATTGGCTGTTGCGCCATAGGTGTCGGCTGCGGCATCGCCTGCATCAGAGGAGGTGCCGGTATAGGTATCGGTTCCGGTTCTTTTGCAGCTTGTGTGGCTCCCTTATTGTTGATAAAATGATCGTACAGTGATTTGGCAAAGTCAACCGGATACAATTGTATGATTTTACTGTCTACCAAATCTTCTATCTGCATACTGAACGTTATTTTGACAAATGTCCCTGACAGGAAATCTGACAACTGTCCTCCATCATCAAATTCGTTCAGGTCGACCAGACTTGCTTCCGGTGGGCTGATATCAATTACCTTGCCAAGCATGGAGGAAAGTGATGTTGCCGAGGAACCCATCATTTGGTTCATCGCTTCGGATATTGCACTTAAATGCAATTCCCCCAATTCTCCGTCGGTATTGGTGCCGTCGCCGCCCATCATAAGGTCTGTAATCACCTTGACATCGGCTTCCTTCAACACCAGAATATTCGTACCGTCTAACCCCGCCTTATATTTAATTCTGATAAAGACACATGGCTTCTCATAGTCCTCAATCACCTTGTCCCATGTTGCTGTTGTGACAACAGGTGTTGTAATACTGACTTTTCTGTTCACCAAGGAATAAAGCGTTGTGGCTGAAGTTCCCATACTGATATTGGCGACTTCTCCGATGGCATCTTTCTCTTCGGCTGTCAGAAGTTCTTCACCCGAATCCAGACTCGCTGTCTCGGTACTGTCGGCTCCGGTATCATCTCCCGGTGTATCGTCGGTGCCGATGCCATTCAACAACGCATTGATCTCGTCCTGGGATAGCATTCCGTCCATTGTCTTATTCCCCCTCTCTCAGTACTGACGTAACTCTCACCGCGTAAGCATCCTTAGATGCACCCGGTAAGGCTTTGAATTTCTTAATATTTCCAACATATACACTCAATTCATTATCAACCTTGGAATTAAGTTTAATGATATCTCCGGCTTGCAGATTGGCAAAATCATTTACCGTAACGGTGCTCTTGCCAAGTACGGCTTTCACCGGCATATCGACTCTTCTGATTAATGTTTCAATGTGTTCTTTATACGCATCTTCGGAAACTTCCTTCATGGTAGAGAACCAATACTTCGTATTCAGCTTGTCCATGATGCTCTCAAGTGTAAAATAAGGGAGACATACATTCATCAAGCCTTCCACATCACCGATTTTCATGCTGATTGTTACAATTGCAATCATTTCTGTTGGTGCAATAATCTGTGCAAACTGCGGGTTCGTCTCAATTCTCTCTAAAATCGGATTGATTTCAATTACATTCTTCCATGGCTCACGCAACAACTGTACGCAAGTTGAAATGATTTTTTCTACAATCGATAGTTCTATTTCTGAGAAATCCCTGCTCTTCTCTAAAGGATTCCCCTGTCCGCCAAGCATGCGGTCTATCATGGTAAATCCAAGATTGGCTGCCATTTCAAGCATAATATTGCCACCCAAAGGTGCAAAATTAACAATACCCAATAACACAGGATTGGCAAGCGCAGTAGAAAACTCTGAAAACGTACATGCCTCAGAATTCACAACACTTACCTGAATGTTCTTTCGCAAATAAACCGGAAGGTTTGTGGAAACAAGTCTTCCATAATGCTCGAATATTATCTCCAATGTTCGAAGATGATCTTTTGAGAATTTGGCCGGGCGTTTAAAGTCATAATTCTTTGCAACAATCTCATCGCCGCTGCCATAATCATCCGCGTCCAGTTCACCCGAACTGAGTGCCTGAAGCAGACTATCTATCTCATTTTGGGAGAGAACTTCACCCATGCCGTTTCACCTCCGATGTCGTTAAATTTAATCATACATAAGAACTCTATTCTATTGGAAGTTGATATTGCGGAATGTAACACCATATACAAATTCTGAACCAAACATTGTCTGTATCTTCTGCAAGATTGCATCTTCCATTTCTGCTGTATCAGCTTCCGCTTCTTCCTTCGTATAAGTACCGATAACATCAATAATATCACCCTTAATCAGACTTTCCTTTGTGGCAAGCATCGGCTGATATTCTTTATAGCCCTTATCCTTTGTATTCAAAGCAAGGGAAACTTCAACAAGTGCATAATGAGGCTCTCCGTCTGCGCCCTTCTTGAGTGCAACCGTCATCGGATCTACTATATTATAAACTTCTGTATCCTCAATCGGAATCACTTCCGCTTCCTCTGCCACCTGTGAAGATGCACCACCAAGTTCTAAGTTCAATACAGTTGCAATATCTGTTACCAGAGCAGTTGTCTTCCGGTTAGCAGATACCGTACTCAACATCACAATTCCTGTCAGCACAAGATTAACAATTAATAATGCCAAAATTAGTATGGTCAGTAAATTTCTCTTCACGTTTAAAACCTCCCGGCTTCCTCTAGTATGTACTTAATGTATGGAAAATCTTTATTTCAACTCTTCTGTTCTTTTGACGTCCTTCATTGGTTGTGTTATCAGCAACCGGAACATATTCCCCACGTCCTGTATGTTTCAGTAGAGCAGGGTCTAAATTAGTTGTTTCCAATAAATAGTCAAATACCGAAAGTGCTCTTGCACTGGAAAGTTCGTTATTATTCGCAAACTGCGCATTATGAATCGGAACATTATCCGTATGTCCCTCAATCTCAATCAGGCTGTTTCCATACTTTTGAAGGATTACGCCAACCTTATCCAAAACCGGATACGCTTCCTCTTTGATTGTATCACTTCCGGAGTCAAACAGCAACGCTCCATTTAATGTTAAAGACACATATTGAGACGTAAAGTCAATATCGATTTCCTTATCCAGATTTTCCTCTGCAACAGACTCCTCAACGCGTTCTGCGAGCTGTTCAGATTCCTTCATCTGCTCTTCTTCAACCTGTTCAAACTCATCAGTAGCCTCTGTCTTTTCCGAAGCATATCCCATTGTATTAATATACTGATCCAGCTCATTTAACTGGCTGACACCGTTACTAACCAGAACACCTTCTCCGATTGCTGTACTTCCGGCAGAAAAGATACTGAAATTCTGAGCAAATGAAGCAGCAATCAATTCGAATTTCTGCGCATCTACTGTAGACATGGAGAATAACAACACGAAGAAACAAAGCAGCAGATTCATTAAATCCGAAAATGTATTCATCCATGCTGCCCCGGTCTTTACTTCCTCCGGCTTTCTTTTTGCTGCCACCTATTCCTCACCTCCGCCTATATCCTTACCAACTCCTGAACGTTCACCGGGAGCCATGAAGGATTTCAGCTTTTCTTCGATAACTCTTGGATTTTCACCTGCTTGTATGGAAAGAAGACCCTCGATAATGATTTCCTTTGCCATCATCTCAGCGTCATTGTATGACTTCAACTTAGCAGCCGTCGGTAATGCAATCCAGTTGGCAAGCAGAGATCCATATAAGGTTGTAATCAAAGCAACTGACATATTGGGACCGATAGACGCCGCATCCTGCATATTCTGCAACATATTAATCAAACCAATCAAGGTACCAACCATACCCCATGCAGGTCCCATGGAAGCAACATTATCCCAAAATCCAATGTTTGCTTTATGTCTGTCATCAATACTGACAAGTTCAGTCTCTAAAATAGCACGAACCAAATCAGGATCTGTTCCGTCTACAATTAACATGATACCCTTCTGTAAGAAGTTATCATCTAATTCGCCGGCCGCCTCTTCCAGAGACAACAGTCCTTCCTTTCGTGCTACATTTGATAAATCTATGATCTTTTGAATAATTGCAGTTGTATTGTTTGATGGGGTCTTGAAAATAAGTAAAAAGCTTTTTAAGCCTCTTACAAAACCATTCATGGTACAACCCGTCATAACACTGCAGAATGTACCACCGACTGTAATAAATACTGATTGAATGTCACCGAAATTCTTAAGAGCCGCAAATCCTTGATCGCTCCAAACAATTCCCATGAACACAAGCCCCAGACATACAAGAACCCCTACTAATGATGCAATATCCAATACTCCCACCTACCTAGTCCGCATAAATGTCCCTTTTATACGATTTTACTAAATTTTTCACCTCTTGTCTACGTTCTTTTACAATTATTTTTTTTCCGGTTGTAAAAGAAATGACAGTATCCGGTGTTTCTTCGACGCTTTCTATCAAATCAGGGTTAATTAATATCGGCACCCCATTTAGTTTGGTCACTTCAATCATTCTAAGTACCTCCCTACTACACAAAAAAATCGGGGAACTATGTACATAGTTCCCCTGTTTAGTTTAAACTGCTAAGTTAAATAGTTGTTATCTCTTCAGATTGACAAGTTCTTCAATCAGAGTATCTGATACAGTAATGATACGGCTGTTTGCCTGGAATCCACGCTGGGTGGTAATCATCTCTGTAAATTCTGATGAAAGGTCAACATTCGACATTTCCAAAACACCGGTTGACATACTGCCACCGTCTGCATCTACTTCAACACCGATGCCATCAAATGCACCTGAGTTCTGTGTCTCAGAGTAAAGGTTCTCACCCTGTTTCTCAAGACCTGAAGGGTTTGCAAAGGTTGCAACTGCAATCTGTCCAAGTAACTTCTTGGTACCATTGTCATAAGAAGCCCAAATCTTACCGTTTGTCTCAATTGCAACACCTGACATTTCACCAAGTTTTCTTCCGGCATAATTACCGTCATAATCGCCATATACTGCTGTAACTGTCGACGTTCCCTTGTTGTCATACATGGTTGATGTCTTCATGCTGACTTCAATACCCTCTTCAGAAAAGTTGTCATGTGCAGCGGTTTTGAATGTCATATTGAACTTATTATCTGTCATCTGATCGGTCGGTATTAACGCTCCGCCTGACTGAGTCGCATAATCATAATCCTGGTAATATCCCTGGAACTCTCCACCCTTTGTGGAATACTGCAGAAATATCTCATTATCGGTACCGCCGTCAATTGTTACAACACTCGTCAAATCTGTAGTGCCGTAAACTTCCTTTAACGACACACCTTCCGAATTCAGAATATCGGTTAATTCAAGACGATAGGTTCCTTCCGGCAGTTCACCTTTCCTATTTTTTTCTGTATTTGGAGCATATGTGGTTGAGCCCGGTGGAGTTGCTACCATGAATTCTTCACCCGGGAAATAACATGCCGGATAGCCTGTTTCATTATCAACCAATTTAAGACCTGCATTTGAGCCAGCCGCCTTTGCCGCATTCATATCATCTACATTGTTATAATACAGTGGCGTACCATCAGCTCTTACCATCTGCGTTGTCATATCAGCTTCTGTTGCACGTTCCGTCATCATATACTTCGTTACTGCATACTTCGCCGTATAACTATAACCCAAATTGTCATAGAATACCATGTTGATTGCCTGTCCTTTATCGGAAATCAAGCCATCGGAATTCTTATCAATAATACCTGTGATATATGCCTGTGTTGTGGCTTCCGGTGATGATGTCATGTTTTCAGCCGACATAATCTTAAGCGCTGTTACTGTATCCTTTCGGATAGTACCCGGTGCTGTCGGATCTTCTTCCCAACCCATAACGGTGTATCCGTTTGTGGTCATGGCAAGATTTCCTTGTCCGTCAACATAGAACGCACCTGCTCTTGTAAAATAATTTTCTGTACCACTGCTTACAACAAAGAAGGAATCTCCTGTAATTCTGATATCAAAAGGATTACCTGTTGTCTGTGTTGCACCGGCTGTTGTAATGTTAGCTGAAATGGCTCCGCCTACAACACCAAGACCAATTTGCTTTGCATTGATACCTGCACGTCCGGTTGCCGCATTGGCACCTGTTGCACTCTGTGTGGTCTGATACATCAGTTCGCTGAATGTCATGGAACTCGACTTATAAGCGACTGTATTAACGTTTGCGATATTATTACCGATAACGTCCATTCTTGTCTGGTGTGTTTTAAGTCCCGACACGCCAGAATAAAGTGATCTCATCATAACTAAATGACCTCCTTAGCTATTGTTGATTAGTCTTGTTGTAACGAGTCCGTTTGATTTCCTCTGTCATTCGGAAATCTTTAGCTTCCGTAAGGTCCGGCTAAACGATAACGGCTCCGTCAATGTTCGTAAAAACGTTTTCTGTTGTTTCTGTTTGGTCCATTGCTGTAATCACTGTGTTGTTCTTTACATTTACGATAAATGCCAGCTGATCCATGATGACCAATGATTCGTTAATTCCCTTCTCACTTGCCTTTTGTGTACCTGCATTCAATCTGTCAATCTGTGCATCCGATAATTCGATATTTCTGTCAGTCAGACGTCCTACAGCGTGCTTTGAAAATTTAAGCGCTTCCACACTTGCCGGTTCGCCTTGTTGTTTCTGCTTCAGTATCTCTTCAAAGGATAGACCGTCGCTTGTTGCTGTTTGCTTAACGTTGCTGCTTCCCTGCAGATATTGATTGGTAACCTGTTCAATGGAAGGAAACTGACTGTTTACGATTTTCATCTGTCGTTCATCTCCTTTTCACTGTGCGTTGCGTTACTCACCTTTTCCTTACTTGTCATCTCCGTCATCGCCGTCGTTATTATTTCCTGCACTCTCTTTTTCTGTCTTAAGTAACTCTGCCATTTTTTCTTCATACTTTGTGAAAGTGTCATATAAATCTTTGGCAATAAAGGTCTTCTGATAATCCGTCATATCATCATATACTTTTCTCAGATTTGTAAGTCCCTCTGCGTAACCTGTTGTCAGATTGCCGAGTGTCGGTAATTCATTGATTGCTGCTGCAAACTCTGTTGCCAGTGAATATGCTGCCAGATAATCCGCATCTGCTACCGTATCCAAGTCATCTATTGAGTATGGCGAGCCATCAATGTAAAGATAAGGCTTTCCGTTTTCAAATACCACATAGTCTACTTTGCCTGTTACATAATCGGTTTCTCCCGTTGTTTCTGAAGTAACCTTGATAGCAACCTGCTGTCCGACTAATCCGGAAGCTCTCTGCATATCAACTGCACTGCTCATATTCTGCATTTCTTCCAATGATGAAAACTGTGCAAACTGTGAAATGTACTCTGTATTAGAGGTTGGTTCCAGTGGATCCTGATATTTCATCTGTGCTACCAACAGTTGTAAGAATGCATCTTTGTCAAGTGTACTGCCGTCTTTTGCAGTGGTTTTTGCTAATGAATTAGCAGACGATGTAAGGTCTTGAATTTTTCCGTCTACTACCGGTGCTGATAAACTCATATATGTACTCCTTTCTGTTCCGCTTTTTCTTTGGAACAATTATGCGGTAAAGTCTACGCTGTTACCGTTTATGTCCATCATTTCTGCTGTCAATTGTTCTTCATCGCTTAAATCATCCGGGAAATCCTGCAAATCATTCAGATTAATCTGTCTTCTGCTTCTCCTGTCCGAACCACCTTGTTCCGCATCATCATGTGCTGCGTCACCAAAGTTTCTGTCCATGTCATGATTTGCCACTGTCACTTCTACAGCTTCTACCTTAAGGTTCTGCTCATTCATATTTTCCTTAAGCTGTAGTACCTGTGTTTCAAGTGCAGCCTTAACTGCTTCGCTCTGCACGATAATCTGTGCCGAAACAACTCCGTTTTGCGATGTTAAGTGAATGTTGAGTGTTCCTAAACTTGCCGGATGCAGTTGCATTTCAACTGACGATATCTCCGGACCTACATTGACTTTGATATAGTCTGAAACCTGTTTCAAAATCTCTGCTCCATCTACCATTCTGAATTCCTTTACCGTCTCAACCACGTCCCCAACACTGTTTACATTGGTCTGTACCGTGGTGTTTCCGCCCAGAAATTCATTTCCGCTTTCTTGCCTGCTATTTTCTTGATGATCCTGTTGTGCCTCTTCGGATTTTAGTGTTGCAAACCCTTTTGTTTCCGGCTCACTGTCTGCCGTCTGTTCCGTTGGAGCCTCGGTATCGACTTTCGTCACCTCAACTTCAACTCTGATTGGGTTTTCTTCCGATTTGACCGGATTTTCTTCAGGCATTACCTGCTCCTCGGGGGTAGCTGTCATTTGCTCTTTGTTTGCTGCAAGAATTTCTGCAAACTGTTCATCCGTCAATGCGAACTGCTCTTTGATACTTGCTGCCAAGTCCTCTGATAGCTGCATGATTTCCTTCACGTCAGCATACAAAGCCTCGTCTGTCAACAACGACAACGTATCTACACTGCCTGTCAGTTCTGTCATCAAATTCATGACATTGTCCGGATTGAGTAAATCTGCCATCTGTAATCCGAGTGTTTCCATGACGCTTACCAATTCTTCTTCTGAGATCCCCAGTTTATCCATGATTGCTTCTTTTACTTTGTCCGCTGCATCCATGATTTCTCCGGTAATCTCCTCAGCTTGCTCAGAAGTATCTGCCTTTGAATTAATTCTTTCGGCAATTGTCGTATCCTCTTTCGAGACTTTCTTGCTCGAATTGTCTACTACTGTAGTCTTCTTTGCTTTCTGCGTCTGTTCTGTGACCGTACCTGCATCCTGTTGATCTCTGACTCCGGACTTTCCTGCCGTGTCATTCATCACTCTGCTGAAGGCATCTGCTGGTTTGTCAGCATTTGCTCTGGTACTTGTAACATTCATAAATAACGCTTTCACGTCTGTTACAGGTGTACTGGTCATTCAAATTCCTCCTTTCGCGTGGAAGATATCTGATATCATCTTCCATTAAGTTGTCAATGTGCTGATCATAAATTTGCTTGCAAATTATGATATGTAATAACCCTTTTCATAGGGATATTATCAAAGTATTTATCGGCTGTATCACGTAAAAACATTAGAAGTTTTTCTTAATTGTCTTTAAGCGCCAGAGGGTGGGCACTTAATTGTCCGGATCCATTATCTTCGTCAGCTGTGATGCCAATTCCGGATCCATAACACCCATGATTTTTGCCCTGTCATTGGGGTCCATTGCCCATAATATCTTCGCCGAAAGTTCCAGATTGTCCGGCATCTGTTCAAAGATAGCCGCTGCCTGTTTCGGCTTCATTTGTGAATATGCTGTTACATATTCATCCAGCATATCATCTTCCGCTATCTGCTGTACCACCTGTTTATACAAATACTCTGCCGTTGTCGGATCAATGCTCTCATAATACTGTTTATAGTTTTCAATATCAGGAGCATTCTCGGCAAATACAACTTCTTCATAAAACTCTGTCTTTATTTTCTGAAACTCAATCTGATTATCTTCAAAGGTCTGAAGTCTCTTAATTTCGTCTTTGAGCGCTTGCACTTCCTCTTCGCCGATACCACTCGTTCCGCCTTCCAGTTTTGCCTGCTCCAGTTCTGCTTCTAATTCATGTATTCTTGCCACCGCTTCTTCCAGTGTTCCATATTCAGCCGATTCTTCAATCGCCTCATCCTGTGCAGTATCCGGCAAAATCATATTCAGCACCGGTACATCCTGAATAATCGGACGGAGAACCGATGAGCCAAAACCACCAACATCCAATTTGATTAACAATCCCAAAATAGCAAGCCAAATCAGAACAATGAAAAATGTAATCAAAACAATCGAAAAAGTACCGCCCTCTTCTTCAGAGTCGGCATCATCATAAGGAGAACCGCTCATCGGAGGCAGTTCCTTCATATCATCACTTTTCTTTTTTCCGAAGAGTTTCTTCTTTTCTTTTGGCTGTTCCTCTTCGCTTAATTCTTCATCATCATCTAACGGCATACTTATTCATCCTTTTGTGAAGTAGTGTATCGATAACTCGTCAACTCGTCGATTTCTTTACTCTCTTTTGCATTTTCTTCCTGCATAAATTCTTCAAACTGCTTTTCTTTTAATCTGTCATGTGTTTTTCTTTCCTGCATTGCATTTTGCAGTTTCTTACGTGCAATTTCCACTTTACGCTCAGCTGCTCTTACCTGTAATATCTGAGCCTCTATCAATTCCTTCATAACTTCAACAGCTGCTTCATTTTCCCGTATCTTCTTTAACTGCAGTTTGTCATCCAAAAGCCTCTTAATTTCTTCTTCATAAACCGCTTTTCTTTGTTGCAGCCGGGCAAGTTTTTCCTCTTCCTCCATCAAACTTCTGTTGGCCAGAGCAAATTCTATCTTTGCCTGCTCCTCCAGCCGGTTTTTGATATTCAGGATATTCTGCATCCGATAAAAAAACTTAGCCATTAAAGATGCCCTCCAACAGTTCCAGGATTTCCTCAAATGTATACTTTTCATCCACATCCTGCATGAGGAACTCATTTACCGCATCTATCTTCGCGATTGCAAAATCAATATTGGGATTGGCACCTGATTTATAAGCGCCGATATTAATCAAATCTTCTGCTTCCGTGTAGGTTGCAAGCACATTTTTTAGTTTTCCTGCTGCCTGCTTATGCTCTCTCGTTGCAATCTGCGACATAACACGAGAAATACTCTGCAGGACATCAATTGCCGGATAGTGATTTTTATGACCCAACTTACGGCTCAGCATAATATGTCCGTCCAAAATACTTCTTGCCGTATCGGTAATCGGCTCGTTAAAGTCATCACCATCTACCAATACTGTATATAACCCGGTAATAGAACCCGTTCCGGCATTACCCGCTCTTTCCAAGAGTTTTGGCATCTCAGCGTAAACACTTGGCGGGTATCCTCTTGTTACAGGCGGTTCTCCGCTGGCAAGACCGATTTCGCGCTGTGCCATTGAAAAACGAGTCAAGGAATCCATCATCAGAAGGACGTCCATGCCCTTATCTCTAAAATACTCTGCAATTGCCGTTGCCGTCTTAGCAGCTTTTTTACGTAATATTGCAGGCTTATCCGAGGTAGCAACTACCACTACGGAACGTTTCATACCCTCTTCGCCCAAATCGCGTTCAATAAATTCTTTTACTTCTCTTCCACGTTCACCAATCAAAGCAATGACATTAATATCTGCTTTTGTATTTCTGGCAAACATACCAAGCAATGTACTCTTGCCGACACCGGAGCCCGCAAAGATACCGATACGTTGTCCCTTACCGATTGTCATCAATCCGTCAACTGCTTTTACTCCAAGCGGAAGAACCGAATCTATAATTGCACGATCCATCGGATCGGGTGGCGCTGCTTCTACCGGATATGTTTCATTCATAAACAATTCCGTTCCGTCAGTGGGATGTCCAAATCCATCTAACGCTTTTCCCAAAAGTTCATCGCCAACCTGCACAGAAAAGGGATATCCCAAATTCTCCACAGTACATCCAAGTGCAATTCCCTCAGTATCCTCATAAGGCATCAAAAGCGTCTTACTATCCTTAAATCCAACCACTTCGGACAAAATCGTCTTGCCATCCTCCGTCGTAATCTGACATAAGTCGCTCATTTTTGCTTCGGGTCCAAATGATTCAATCGTCAACCCAACTACATTTGCCACCTTGCCGAGACTCTTATAATATGTCTTTTCTCTTGCCCGCTCATACTTTGCAAAATCTATCATTGATTATTCCTTTGTATAGGACAGTAATTTCAGTTCCTTTTTCAATCCGTCAAGCTGCGTATCCACTCCACAATCAAAGATACCTCCGTCAGTCTCTACCATGCAGTGACCAACTTCCAACGTTACATCCTCTATCACTTCCACATTGCCTGCATTCCCTGTCTTAGACAGCAATTCTTTCTTTCTTTCGCTGACATACTCATAATCAGCCTTGGAAACACGTACAATAAAGTCCTTACTGCCTTCTATTTTGCGAATCGCATCCTGCAGTAAATGAAGTACAACTTCTTTGTTTTCGGCAAACTGAACATGAAATACATGCTCATAAATATCTGTTAATGTATTCACAAACATCGGTTCCAGTTCTGCCAGTCTTGCTTCATAATCTTCTTCTAACTGTTGCTTTTCGGCACGTAACTTTGCTTCCAATTCAGCATTCTTTTCAGCGCACTCTGCGCTACCTTGTTCGTAGCCTTCAGCATGCCCTTCCTGTTTTGCCTGATTCTTTATTCCCTCAGCTTCCGCAATCGCATGATCGATGATACTTTTTGCTTCTTCTTTTGCCTGCGAAACGATTTCTTCTGCACGCGCATTGGCTTCATTTTCAATTGCTGCCGTGTCCACTTGCGGTTGCGGTGGTGCCTGTTGACGAATTACATTTGCGTCATCGCCTTCTTCTGCATCATTGTCGGCAAGCAACATTTCTACTTGCTCTGAATCAAGTCCTTCCACAAACTCTGCTTCGAATGATTCATCATTTTCTTCATCCGCTACAGCCATTGCCAACTGCTGTATTCTTTCTTCAATGAGTTTATTGGAGTCAATGACTCTGGCTCCCTGCTCTTCATCATATGAAATGTAATTTGACTTTACTAAATTAGACAACGATTTCGTCACCTCCGCCTCTGGAGATTACAATTTCTGCAGAATCTTCGAGACGTCTGATGGTGTTAACAATCTTCTGCTGTGCTTCTTCAACATCCTTCATACGAACCGGGCCCATGAATTCCATATCTTCTTTAATCATAACCGCAAGTCGCTTGGAGAGATTGTTGAAGATAGCATTCTGAACCTGTTCATTTGCAGACTTAAGTGCCATAGCAAGATCATTATTATCAACATCACGCAGAACTCTCTGGATTGCTCTGTCATCAAGAAGCAAGACATCTTCGAATACAAACATTTTCTTTCTGATTTCGTCTGCAAGTTCCGGCTCATCAATTTCGAGAGTTTCCATAATATGCTTCTCAGTACTTCTGTCAACTGTATTCAAGATTTCTACAACCGCATCAACACCACCGATAATGGTGTAATCCTGGTTCACAAGTGATGACAATTTAGACTCAAGTACCTTCTCAACTTCTTTGATGACTTCAGGCGAAGTTCTGTCCATCATTGCAACTCTCTTTGCTACATCTGCCTGTCTGTCGGGTGGCAGAGAGGAAACAATCAATGCTGCCTGTGACGGACTCAAATATGCCAAAATCAAAGCAATTGTCTGCGGGTGCTCATCCTGAATAAAGTTGAACAACTGCGATGCTTCTGTTTTACGTACAAATTCAAACGGCTTCACCTGCAGTGATGCAGTTAACTTGCCAATGACATCCAATGCCTTATCCGAACCAAGTGCCTTTTCAAGCAACTCCTTCGCATAACCGATACCACCCTCTGCAATATATTGTTGTGCAAGGCACACTTCATAGAACTCATCTATGACTGCCTCTTTCAACTGTGGTGTTACGCTTCTTGTATTGGCAATTTCCAAGGTGAGTTCTTCTATTTCTTCTTCTTTTAAATGTTTGAATATATTTGCCGATCTCTCAGGTCCGAGAGCAATTAGTAAAACCGCCGCTTTCTGAACTCCCGAAATACCACTGTTCGCTGCTCCGCGCGCCATAACTCCCTTACCCCCATTCCTCGTTCAGCCAGTTACGCAACAATGAAGCAACCGCCTCCGGATTCTCATCTACAAACTTCTCAATCATCTTACGTGTCTCTGATTTTGCTTCAAGGTCAATATCTTCCACAGAAGTATGCTCCTGTGTAGATGTTAACAATGTCTCAACAGAAAGTTCCTCTTCCTGTGGCTCTTCCTTCTTATCTTTACGCATACCGCTGAATACAACAAATCCCAGTAAGCCCAGAATCAACACAATCAGAAGTATCTGCACCACATCAGTAACACCTATAGCAGATCCTTCTCTTTCCTGGAACATCGGAACATCATACGCAATAATAGAAATACTGCTCTCCGGGATCCCCGTTGCATTGGCAACCATTGTTACCAGTTCAGCATCTACCTCACGTCTGACCTTCTCGCTGTTAGCGGCCTCAAATTCTTCAAATGTAATGCCGTCCAAAAGTCCCTGTGCCCGTAATTCCTCTTCTTTATAAATCACAAAATGTGATGCTGTAACAGCTACAGAGGATTCATCATACTGAATTGCTCCGGGTGGAACCGTTCTATCTATAATCTCTTCATTTGGCAGATAATCTCTTGACTCTTCCTCTACCGTATAATTTGAATTGGCGTCATCTTGAATGACGTATTCATTTTCGGTATTGGTATCTGTTCCCGGAACTCCGCCGGTACCTCCGGAGCCTTCTGCTGCGTAGGTATCTTCATGCGAAAGTACACCCTGGCTCTGTCCTTCTGCCGGTGTGTAATTATGATTAACATGATTGGTGGAAGAAAAATCCATAATCAGATTTGGTGCTACCTTGACATCCTCGAACAAATTGGTTCCAAGCATTACTTGGATAACCTCTTGTTTGACAAGCCGCTCTGCTTCTTGCTTCAGAGCAATTTGATTAGATGCGTTCACAGAATTTGAACCGGCTTCTGCCGCTTCTGAACCTGAAAAGAGCAGATTGCCGTTGAAATCAAGAATCGTAACATTGTCAGTGGTGTCATTGCCAAGTGCCGTTGCAATTGCACGTGCATAATTATCAGCCACACCAACACCCAATTCTGTATTCAGCTCCAGATATACAGTGGCATAAGACTCTTCTTCCTTTGCCAAAAGAGTTCCGTCATTATCCGGAATGTAAAATGTCACAAGCGCAGAATCAATTGCTTCCTGTGTCTCAAGTTGTTCTTCCATTAATGACTCTCTGTGCTTCTGATATCTCTTTGTTTTATCTGCCTCTGTTGTGGAAAAGCCACCTGCCAAAGCATCTTCAATGCTATAGGCATCAGCCGGATAACTATTGGCACCAAGCAACAATGTTGCTGCTGAAATGTCTTTCTTTTCAACGGAAATAATCAGTCCGTCATCTGTTACATCATACGGAATTTCATCTGCTTCCAAAAGATCAATAATCTCTGATGCTTCCTTTGTAGACTCACACGTAATCAGTGTCTCATACTGCGGTTGCATCAATAACGTCACTAAAATCGCAAGTGTCAAAGCAACACCTGCAATTACGGAAATAATGATTGTCTTTTGTTTTGAATTGAACTTATTCCACCAATCCAATAATCTCTGTGGAATTTCCCTCAATCTGTCCAGCATGATTATACCCCTTGTCTTAACCTATCCCTCTTTTACATCTGTATCTGCATGATTTCTCTGTAGGCTTCTACAAACTTATCACGTAATGCCACCGTATACTGCAACGCGGTAGATGCCTTTGCTGCTGCAATTGACAAATCATGTGTATTCTCTGATAATCCCAATGCAAATTTTATCTTTTCTTCATCGGCATCATTCAACAGACCGTTCGTTGTAGATATATTGCTCATTGCAGAATCAAGCAGAGAGCCAAAACTCTCGTCTGTTTGCTGCGTGCTCGTTGAAGCACGGTCTGCAGCAGTCTGTATCACCGGTGAATTCACATTCAATAATGCTGATATATCCATATGTAGTCCCTCTCTTAGTTTCTATCTGCTTATGCTCTGCCGATATCCAGTCCTGTTACCGCCATTGCCTTACTTGCGGTAAATGCCGTTGCATTTGCCTCGTAAGCGCGCGAAGAATCAATCATATTGGTCATCTCTGTTACAATATTCACATTCGGATACCATACATATCCGTCATCATCTGCATCCGGATGCGAAGGGTCATATGCCTTCACAAAATCTGTTGATTCATCCTCATATACACCACCAACCTTGACACCGTCTCCAACATCCTGTCCGGTTGCCTTTGCATAAATTGTCCCGAAAGCATTGTCTCCGGCCTTCTCCTGAAATGTCACAACCTTACGTCTGTATGGTGTACCGTCTTCTGTTCTTGTTGTATTTGCATTCGCAACATTCTGTGAAATAATATCCATTCTGTAACGCTCTGCCGTCATACCGGAAGCGTTAACACCAAAAGTCTTAAAAATACTCATATGTAGGCTCCTTTCCCTTGCAACTAAACATTACTGCATCACTGTTCTCAGATTGGTAAATGTACCGTCAATACTCTGAACCATTGCATTGTACTTAATCTGGTTAGACGCAAGTTCAACGTTCTCGCTGTCAATATCGACATTATTGCCGTCTAAGCGATACGAAAAGTTTGCTGAATCCGTATATACCCTCGGTTCAATGCGATCCAAATCCAAATTGTCCACTTTTTGATCCAACGGCACAAACTTATTAGCCTTGAGCGCGTGTTTCAATTCTTCTTCAAAGGATACATCCTGTCTCTTATAGCCCGGTGTATTCACATTGGCTATATTGTTAGAGATTGCTTCATTGCGTACCCATGCAGCATCCGCTGCCTTGTCCAGAACATCCACATAATTGTAAATATCAGAATTAATCATATTCTTCACCTACCTTATTCCATTATAAATTATTTGTAGAAAAACACAAGAACTTTTTGCGAAAAAACCACATTATCTTGTGCATTTTGTCATTTTCTCCACCACATGTGCGGTTTTTCGGGCTTTGCGCGACTCTTGTCTAAAAAACAAATATAAATGGGTTGAAAAAGCAAAAGGGACTTACATGGGTCTCCCCTTGTAAATCCCTTTACTATGCGCCGAGCACCGTCTCGGTATCGCGCCGAGCACCGTCTCGGTGCTGCTTTATAAATCCGTTTATAAAGTGCTATTTGTTTCTTTCCTTCTTCATCGCGTCAATCTCATCAAAGATAACTGTATTCAATACTTTGATGTAGGTTCCCTTCATTCCGGAGGACCTTGATTCGATGACTCCCGCACTTTCAAACTTTCTAAGAGCATTGACGATAACCGAGCGGGTGATGCCCACCCTGTCCGCAATCTTGCTCGCTACCAGTATTCCTTCATTGCCGTCGAGTTCATCGAAAATATGTGTGATTGCCTCCATTTCCGAAAATGACAACGTTCCGATTGCTGACTTGACTACCTGAAGCTTCCGCGTCTCTTCAGCGCTCTCTTCATTGACTGCGCGAAGCATTTCGAGTCCTACAACAGTGGAACCATATTCACACAATATTATATCGTCAATTATGTACTGTTCCTGAACCTTATATATAAATAAAGTTCCAAGTCTTTCACCCGCAATGTCTATCGGCGTAATAATTGCCTGATATTTATCAACACCGGCCGATTCAAAACCAAGTGTCTCAAGATTAACGTTTTCTTTGGTCGATAAAACACCAAGCAAACGCTCATTTAACATATGATCAATAATGCCGCCTATCTCATACTTCAGCAGTTCATCTATCTCTCCGATTCCTTTATAGGAGCCTGTCCCAAGGATTTTACCCTTTTTGCTGATTACAAGCACATTAGATTTCATGATATCCTTCAGAACGTCGCAGATATCGCTGAACACCACTTTGCTCGAATTATTATTATGTAACAGTTTGTTGATTTTTCTTGTTTTATCCAACAATTGTACACTACTCATTCTATACACCTCCATATGCGCCTACTAGATAAATAGTAGCACACAAAAACGCGAAAATCAATCATTTTCGCGCTTGTTTTTGGAATATTTGAAATTATTCTGAATTATTTTCTAACTATTTAGCCTGTTTTCACTTCTTTCTTTTCTTTGCCTTTGCTGTTCCCTTGCTCATCTAGACACCACAACCTACCAATCCACCGCCAAGCAGGAATAATACCGCAGAGCCGACAAAGCCACCTGTCTTTGGTAGTTTTTGTGTCTGTAGCGATGTCTGTTGCGGCACACTCCACACTTCAACCTCCGGTGATTTCGAACTCGGAGTATTTGAATGGTCTCCGCTATCTGTGCCACCCGCGCCCGGACCGACTGGTTGCGTTGGGATTCTGGCATCACTCACTGTTATTTCATGATTGACGGTTATTCCCGCAGTCGGTGCAGCATAAACCGTTACACCCCGAGCTTCATTGAGTGCCTTCACCGTTGCATCATTGGTAAACATGACATAATATGCTGTCGGATCCAACTGATATCCTGCCGGTGCAGTCTTTTCCTTGATTTGATAAATACGGCTATCCACCGTCAAAAGAGAGAGAACACCCTTTCCTGTTGCATCTGTCGTAACATCTCTGGACCAATTATTGGTTGAGGATTCCGGCTCCCATGCGGTTCCATTCCATTTGACAGCAGATACAGTATAGACAGCACCCTCTAACAATGTATTAGTTTCCTTCGAGCGTTTCACCAAAGTCATACTCGGTCTCCGTGTTGCCCATACAACATCGCTGTCTGCCACCTACCTTGCATCGGCAGGGCTTGTCTCACCCGTAGAATACCGGTTGCCTGCATTCCGCGATAAATCGACGTTATTTTTTAGTGGCGCTGTTCCGCTGGTCGCTAAGGTAATCAGTGTATCAAACGTTACTGTTAATTTTGTTGTAGAAAATGCCGCGGGTATCACAAACGAAAAGCCCTTTTCACTCATTGAGACAGGTATCTGTACTGTCACATCTGCTCCATTTGCCACAATCTTGAAGCTTGGCTGTACCATGGTATAGACCGGATTCAAAGTATCAGATACCGTATATCCTTTCAGTTCCAAAGCATCCGGGTTGACATCCACCTTCCATTCTACCCAGCTGACTCTGTCTGCACCATAGTCAGTTCCATTCTTATTATAAATCCCCTTATAGATTTCTTTACCGCTTTTTGTAACAGGTAAAATGGTGAACTTATGATTTGCATCTGCCTTAGCATCCGTAATTGCAGCAGATGCTTTCGGTGCAGTTTCAGGAATCAGCGGATTGATAATTCTTCCGTTTAACTGTGCCTGATTTTTAATTTCTCCGGCTGTCTTTGATGTCAAATACTCTTTTCTGAAAGGCTCACCAAGTTTTGTTGTATACCGTATTGTATAAGAATCTGTAATAGTTGTGTCAGCATCTCCGAATGTAAATACCGGTCCTGCCACTGCCCATTTCACCACAATACCGGAATCAAACCCATTTG
>DATESB010000021.1:0-4499 GCA_035271065.1 Lachnospiraceae bacterium
TTTATATCTCTCATAGAGGCCATGCTATCACCTGCCCTTTACTTTTTACTGTTTCTACACTATTTTAAGAAGCCTGCTTTGAACTCTTCAATTGCCTTCTTCAATAACTCTGCTGTTTTCTCAGTCACTTCTTTTGTTTCTCTGATATCAGCTGGTATCTCGCTGTACTTCGTCTGAATGAATTCAAGGAACTCACTTTCAAATGTTGTAACCCATTCTACCGGAATATCCAACAGATATTTGTTAGTGGCAACGAAAATAATGATAACCTGATATTCTACAGGCATCGGTTTATATTGTCCCTGCTTTAAGATTTCTTTGATTCTTTCACCCTGTGCCAACTTTTCTTTTGTATCCGCATCCAGTTCTGAACCAAACTGTGAAAATGCAGCAAGTTCACGATACTGTGCCAATTCCACACGGATTGGCGCTGAAATCTTCTTCATTGCCTTAATCTGTGCAGCACCACCCACACGTGATACAGATAATCCGGCATTAACAGCCGGTCTGAAACCTGCATTGAACATTTCTGTTTCCAGATAAATCTGACCGTCTGTAATAGAAATAACATTGGTCGGAATATATGCAGATACATCGCCTGCCTGTGTTTCAATAATCGGAAGCGCAGTTAACGAACCGCCGCCGTATTCTTCACTCATTCTGGCTGCACGCTCCAATAGTCTTGAATGCAGATAGAATACATCTCCCGGATAAGCCTCACGACCGGGCGGACGTCTCAAAAGCAAGGAAAGTGTACGGTATGCTGTAGCATGTTTTGATAAATCATCATAGATCACCAATACATCCTCACCATTTTCCATCCACTCCTCACCGATTGCACAACCTGAATATGGTGCAATGTACTGTAAGGGTGCCAATTCACTGGCTGTAGAAGCAACAACAGTTGTATATGCCATTGCATCATACTCTTCCAAAGTCTTTACTATGGTTGCAACAGTAGAAGCCTTCTGACCGATTGCAACATAGATACATTTCACATTTTGTCCCTTTTGATTGATAATGGTATCAATCGCAATTGCTGTCTTACCGGTCTGTCTGTCACCGATAATCAACTCTCTCTGGCCTCTTCCGATTGGTATCATAGAGTCAATTGCCTTAATACCTGTCTGCAGAGGTGTATCAACTGACTTTCTGGTAATAACACCTGAAGCCACTCTCTCTATCTGTCTATATTTATCCGTCTGAATAGGACCTTTGCCGTCTATCGGCTGTCCAAGAGAATTCACGACACGTCCCAACATAGCATCGCCAACCGGAACCTCAACTACTCTGCCGGTTGTCTTAACAGTATCTCCCTCGTTGATATTCTTGTGGTCACCGAGTAATACGACACCCACATTATCCTCTTCTAAGTTCAATACCATTCCGAAAACTTCACCGGGGAACTCCAAAAGTTCACCCTGCATTGCTTTCTCCAAGCCATGTACACGTGCGATACCGTCAGCCACCTGAATAACCGTACCCACTTCGGATACTTCAAGTTGATCGGCATATCTCTTAATCTGATCCTTAATCACTGAACTTATTTCTTCTGGTCTTAAATTCATGGATCTTACGCACCTTTCTACTATCCCAACTGAATTTGTAACAAATCCTTGGATAGTTCGTATAATTTTGTTCTGATACTGCTGTCAACTACTCTGTCACCAATACGGATAATCATACCACCGATAATTGCCGTATCTACAATATAATTCATTTCCATCTTCACATACTTCGTTGTATCAATCAGTCGCTTTTCAACTTCTGCCTTCTGTTCACTGCTCAGTTCCATAGCAGTCGTCACATAAGCAATTCCGATATTCTTCAGTTCCTTGACCCTTGCAACATAGTATTGCAGAGCCGGAAGGACTTCGCCATATCTTCCGTTGGAAATGATAATCTTCAAAAATCCGGTCAGTTCATCAGAAATTCTTCCTTTGAACACTCGCTCCATGATTTCTTCTTTTTCTTCTCTTACGATCTTTGGATGATTCATCAATTTCGTAAAGTCAGTGTTTTCCGATAAGATTGTAATCAGACCGGACACCTCTTCAAGCATTGTATCAACCATGTCCCGTTCAATAGCAAGCTCATAGAGAGCCTCACCATATGTCTTGGAAATCAGCTTAGCCATGTTTGATCACCTACTTCTCTTAATGTTTCTTCAACCAAAGTATTCTGAACTGTTGTATCAATAGATGCCGCAACCACTTTTCCGGCCATCAATGATGCAATTTCAATCATTTCTTTCTTCATATCATCTGCTGCTTTTTGCTTCTCGAGTTCTGCTTCCACTCCTGCCTGCTTGATGATATTAGCTGCCTGCTCCTTGGCATCCGCAATAATCTTTGCTTCATCTGCCAAAGCCTTCTTACGTGCAGCGGAAAGTATCTGTTCTGTTTCCTTTGCAACACCCTGCATCTTCGCTTCATATTCTTCCTTCAGCGAAATTGCATCCGTCTTCTCTGCCTTTGCTGTATCTATATCATTCTGAATCTTATCCTGTCTTTTCTTCAGCAAGTCTCTTGCCGGATTAAATAACAGATAGGACATAATCATAAATAAAACAAATACTGCCAGTGCAACAAGTACTGCGTCATGAAGTAATTGTATATCCAAATCAAACAATCGTTCCATTGTTGTTGTCTCCGCCGATAAAAGTGCGGAACTTAGTATTAACTCCAAGATTTAGCCTCCTTTCACTATAGTAAAGTAGTATTTCTTTAGAAAGCGTCTTAGATTAACGGCTTAACAAACAACAAGATCATACCGATTAACAGACCATACAGACCTGTTGTCTCTGCAACTGCCTGTCCCAAAAGCATGGTTGATGTAATATCAGACTTTGCCCCCGGATTTCTTCCTACTGCTGCAGCTGCATGTCCTGCTGCGATACCCTGTCCGATACCAGGTCCGATACCTGCGATAAGCGCAAGACCTGCACCAATTGCTGAACATCCTAATATAAATTGTTCTCCTGTAACTTGATTCATGATATTTCCTCCTTAAAATTTTGGTTTTTGTATTTTTGTATAGCAAATATAAATAAACTAAATTAGAATTTATGCATCACCGATTGCATCAGTGATATACGTCATCGTCAGCATACAGAATACATATGTCTGAATTGCTCCCGAGAACATATCAAAGTATAAATGCAGTGCTGATGGGATACCGATTTTGACGAAAATAGGTAACAGTCCATAAAACAGAGCCATCATAACCGTTCCCGACAAAACATTTGCAAATAAACGTAATGATAGGGAAATCGGTACTGCCACGTCACCGATAATATTAATCGGTGCCCAGAATACCCAAGGATCACAAAGCCCCTTTAGGAATCCGCTTACCTTCTGATACTTGATTTTGTTGAAGAAAATCAGACAGAATGTAATGATACCAAGTGGTAATGTTGTTCCGTAATCTGCTGTCGGCGGTCTGAGTCCGAGTAATCCGGAGAGATTACTGATTAAGATAAAGATAAATATTGTGCCGATATAATTGGCAAACTTCGGTGCATTCTTTCCCATAACATTCGTAATCATATTGTCAAGCATCTCAACAATTAACTCGACGATATTCTGGAATGTTCCGGGTGCTCCTGCTTCCTCAATCGGCATCGCATCTGCCCTCTTAATCGCACGATTGGCAAACACCGCAAATGTAACAAGTAATAACAACACCAACAAAATGCATACATGACTGGTGGTAATCCATACAGTCTGACCAAACAATTCATAAGAGAACAAGCCCTTAATCATAAAGTCTACGTCATTGCCGGCAAGCAATGAATAAGCATTCATTTCTTCACCTCCTTAATAATTTATGTGTAAGAGGCTGCAGATAGGCTCCAATCTTAAGTCCCATGACACCCGTAAAACAAGAAAACGGATTGCCTATCTTTAACCAAAAAAGAATAAAAATTAGAATAACAGTCAGCAAATATCTAATCAGAACATGCACCACATGACTCTTTGAGTTGCCGGCGCCCTGTTCCACTTCTCTTTCTATCGTATAAGCCATGTAAAAAGCCATTCCGATTGCAGCTATTGCTCCAATCCATAGTCCAATAGAGTAGAACACGATATCCGTCGGCAGAAACAGACCAACCACCTGAACAATAAGTGCAAAAAAGATAATGCCGATAATCATTTCCCCGAGTACGCTGCCTTCACCAAATAATTTTTCCTTCATAATCGCTTCTCATCCTCGCTCTTGCCAGTCAGCTTATTATCATGTTCCGCCGGTATCTCGTATATCTTTTTAGCAAAAATATAGACATTACGAAATCCAGCCATTGCTCCCATAAAGAACAAAATTATCACAATAAATGATGTGTGGAACATCTTATCCAGAAAAATCCCAAGGAATGTACACAGAAAAATCGGCACCAGCATATTGATGCTGAATTGCGTAATCAATATCAAAGATTGATACACATTTTTCTTATATTTCATTCCCGTTTCCTCTCAATAGCGTAATCCTATTTATTATAC
>DATESB010000022.1:0-5541 GCA_035271065.1 Lachnospiraceae bacterium
CGGTTCCAATAAGGCTGTTTTCGCAAATCCAACGAGATTGCGCGCCGGTTTCCCAAGTTTTCCTTGAGGTGGGCAAACATAAGCCTGAACGACCTCTTTGCCGGCTGTTTTCCCGATATTAGTCACCTTCATCACAATCGAATCAGCACCGTCAAGCACACTATAAGAAACCAATTCCTGTTTGAACTGCGTATAAGACAAGCCAAATCCAAACGGATACTTTACTTTATCTTTTGCAACCGTCTCAAAATAACGGTAGCCCACATAGATATCTTCCGCATAGATATTCTGTTTTGTATCGCCGAAATTCTTCGTTGACGGATAATCCTCGATGTCATTTGCAATGGTATCCGACAACTTACCGCATGGATTGACCGCCCCTGTCAGCACATCAACAACACCGTTTCCGCCTTCCATACCGCCCTGCCAAGCATAGAGCACTGCCTGTGGCTGATATTTGTCAACCCATTTCATATCAATGATATTACCGACATTCAAAACTACAGCAACTCTGGAAAATGCCTTGCAAACACCTGCAATCATACTTTCCTCTTCACGCGTCAAAAGGTAACTTCCCTCCGTTGCACTGTTATCCTTATCTTCTCCTGCAGTACGTCCTATGACAATAACTGCAACATCAGAATTCTTCGCTGCTTCTTTAATCTGCTCGTCGGTCAGTTCCATTTCCTTCTGACACCAAGGCTCCTGTGCCCAGCCTTCGCCCTCATCAAACGGATTCTCTGCCACCCAATCCTGATAGAGTTTCATCAGTTTTTGATTTACCTTAATGTCTTCACGCTCAAGCAACGCATCCAAAATACCCACAACATATGGCGCATTTACCATACCGCCTGAACCGGTACCACTCTTATAATAGTCAAACTGAATTCTGCCAAATACAGAAACTGCCTCACCTTTACGAATAGGAAGTGCACTATCCTCATTTCGCAGTAATACACAGCCCTCCGCAACAGCCTGTCTGGCAAGTGTCGCATATTCGTTCCAATCAAATGTATACTTCATCACTATTTCCTCCGCAATCTTCGTATGTATCATCTCTCAGCAAATAAAACTTGGAATAATCGTAGCATTTTTCTATCCTATGTACAACCATTCATTTTTATTTTTAGTTTCTTTTTTATGTATGTTTGTACTTGCAGACAATTCGATTTGACGCTAAAATGTACAAGTATGGCAAATGACGAAATGGGGTATTGAAATGACAAAAAAGGATATTGCAGAATTAAAAAGACGGTTCAAAAAAGAGGAATGCACCTTTACCAGAATGTGTGGTGCTTACGTAGACGGCAACAAAAACATACTGGTTCGCATGAATGAAACTTTCCTGAATCTTGAAACAGAAGAATTCTATAAATACTTGGAGATTGCCAAGAAAACACTGTCCGGCACAGTCGGCAATAACTTGCTCAATCTGGAATTTCCGCTTGCAGAGGAAGAAGTTGGTGGCAAGCAACAATTTTTAATGGGACTGAAAAGCAGTGATTTAAAGAACGAAGAACTGTTAGACCGTTTCTATGAAATGATTATCAACAGTTATGACTATGTCGGCAATTACTTAATCCTGTTATTTCACGATGCATATGATGTCATGACCAAAACAAGTGACAATGCAAAGCTGGATGAATCCGAAGAAGTATTTGAATACATATTGTGTGCTATTTGTCCGGTTGCACTGTCTAAACCGGGCCTTGGTTATCGTAAGGATGAAAACCGCATCGGACCTCGTATCCGTGACTGGGTCGTATGCCCGCCGGATAACGGATTTGTCTTCCCTGCATTTTCAGACCGCAGTTCTGACATCCACTCTCTGATTTATTATGCAAGAGATGCGAAGGAACCGCATGCAGAATTTATGGCAGAAGGTCTTGGCTGTGATCCTAAGAGAACCGCTACCGAGCAAAAAGTGGCATTTCACTCTATTATTAAGAATGCAATTGGTGAAGATGAGGAAGACAGTCAGGAAATACTCATGAACATTCAGGAAAATATCAGTCACTATGTTGAAGAACATGAAGAACCTGATGTCAAGGAGGCTGCACCTGTCATCATGACTAAAGATACCATTCCCTCTCTGATGACGGAAATCAATATACCGGAAGATGTAATCAAACAAATTGAAGAATCTTATGCCGAAGAATTCGGTGACATGCCACCTGCTGCCGAGTATCTGATTGATGCCAAGGCACTGGCTGCAAATGCGCAAAAAAAGAAAGCTATGATTCTTGAAGAAGAAGTCAAGACCTTGAAGCAGCAACTTGAGGAAAAGGGTGTAAGTGGCGAAATTCCGGAAGAATCAATCGAAACCTTTGACGTTGTCCTGCGCGTTAGACCACAGAAGGTGAACCAGATTAAATCAGAAGTGATTGACGGGCAGAAGTGCCTCATTATTCCGCTCGATGAAGATGAATCGGCGAATGTGAATGGGGAATTGTTATAATACTCCATTAATACACCATAACATTACAAATGCCACCTACTATCATAGCAGGTGGCATTCTTACTTATTATTGGTAAAGTCCCTTTTTTCTCAACTCTCTATCTCTGCACCCGTCCCGAACCGTCTCCACCGGCCAGTTTCATCACTTCATCTACAGAAACCATATTAAAGTCGCCCTCAATAGTATGCTTCAAACAACTTGCTGCAACAGCAAATTCTATGGTTTGCTGCGAACCAAACTCATTCATACACGCATAAATCAGTCCTGCGCCGAAAGAATCTCCGCCACCGACACGGTCTACAATATGTATCAGATAATTCTTACTGAATGAAAACTCCTTACCGTCATACAACATTGCTGCCCAATGATTATCATTTGCAGAAATAGAACCACGCAGCGTAATTGCCACTTTCGAAAACCCAAACCGCTCCGCAAGTTGCTTTGCTACATCTTTATATCCCTCATGATTTACTTTGCCGGTTGTTACATCCGTATCAGCCGCTTTGATACCGAACACATCTGATGCATCCTCTTCATTTGCAATACATACATCAACATACCGGCAGAGTTCACTCATTACCTCTCCTGCTTTTTGCTTACTCCACAATTTATTCCGATAGTTCAAATCACAACTGATTGTAATGCCCTTATTCTTTGCCACCTTACAAGCTTCTTTACAGATTTCAGCCACATTGTCCCCAAGTGCCGGCGTAATACCTGTAAAATGAAACCATTCCACACCGTCAAAGATTTTCTCCCAATCAAAATCTTCTTGTGCAGCCGTTGCAATGGAAGAGCCCGCCCTGTCATAAATAACCTTGGACGGTCTTTGACTTGCGCCCTTTTCCAAATAGTAGATACCAACTCTGTCTCCACCGCGAACAATACAACTCGTATCCACGCCAAACCGACGCAAGGAATTCACTCCTGCCTGCCCAATTTCATGCTTCGGGAGTTTGGTCACAAAGCCTGCCTCTAATCCAAAATTTGCAAGCGACACCGCCACATTTGCTTCACCGCCGCCATAGGTTGCCCCATATCGCTCAGCCTGCACGAAACGATAATACCCTTCCGGTGCAAGTCGCAACATAATCTCTCCAAATGTAATTACTTTCTTAGCCATACCACAATCTCCTTCCAATCCTATCCCATAAATCTATTTCTGAACCAAATGGATTGCAAATCCACCGATTTCATCTGCAAAATAAACGATCTTTAATCTTCCGTCTGCATCATATGCCGCTGTATCCATGTTGAATTGATATCCTTGTTTACTCAAATGATAAAACGCTCTGTCCACAGAATTTGTCTGTACCGCAATGTGTCCATAGGTCCCAAGATATGGGCTCTTCATCACTTCAAATGCCTTTCCGACAAAAATAGAAGCATTGCCGTCTTTCTGTTCCATGCCAAACATAGCCGAAAATGCATCTGCCACGCCACCTGCTGCCACTTCATCGATTGTATTGATACCGACATGTCTGATTTCAAACCCAAGCATATTGGCAACTGCTTCCTTGGTCAGTTCCTTAATCTGATCAAACTCACCTGCTGCAATCATATCTGACTTCACCATCCATGAACCGCCACATGCAATCACCTTCTTAAAATCCAGATACTCCACCAGATTCTTAGCATTGATACCGCCTGTCGGCATGAATTTCACATGGCCGTATGGTGCTGACATTGCCTTAATCATGTCTAAACCGCCTGCTGCCTCTGCCGGGAAGAACTTCACTACTTCTAATCCATTTTCAATTGCCTGCTCTATATCACTCGGATTTGCACAGCCTGGTGCAATCGGAATATGCTTCTCCACACAATACTTCACAACCTTAGGATTCAAACCGGGACTTACGATAAATTTTGCGCCTGCTGCCACAGCCTTATCCACCTGTTCCGTTGTCAAAACCGTTCCTGCTCCGACCAACATCTGCGGAAATTCCGACGTCATAATTCGAATAGACTCTTCTGCTGCTGCCGTCCTAAAAGTCACTTCTGCACAAGGAAGTCCTCCCTCACACAGTGCCTGCGCCAGCGGTTTCGCATCCTTTGCGTCATTTAATGCAATGACCGGAACAATACCAATCTGATAAATCTCTCTTAATATGTCATTCACCGATTAATTCCTCCTTCACGCTTGACGTTTGCATCACGTCCTCGTATGTAAGCGCTTACACAATAATTTTACTCGCTTCCTATGTTTTCGTCAATGCATTTTTGCATGCTCACATCATATTTTCGCGAATTGTGCTCTCTCATCATTTTACTACTTGTAAATCACTGTGTCATCTTATATAATGATATTTGTGTAAGCGCTTACATAGTGTACCGATTCACACAATGTTCCGATACTGAAAAGGGGAGTCCTATGAACATATATGATATATCCGAAAAAGCAGGTGTTTCTATCGCCACAGTCTCCAGAGTCGTGAACGGCAGCACAAATGTCAGTACCAAAACAAAGGAAAAAGTATTGGCAGTGATAGAGGAATATGGCTATACTCCAAACGCATTTGCCAGAGGACTAACCGCGAACACCATGCACACGGTTGGCATTCTATGCCCTGATTCCTCAGACTCCCACCTTGCGCAGGCTATCTTTTATCTGGAACAAAACCTGCGGGCGCAGGGATATGATGTCTTACTTTGCTGCACCGGATATAAACTGGCGGACAAACAAAAATATATGCAATTGCTGCTTGCCAAGAATGTGGACGGTATTATCTTGGTCAGTTCTACCTTTGTATCTGCAGTCTCCCGCGATAATCAATACATCAAACTGGCTTCTAAAAAGGTGCCGGTTGTCATACTGAACGCTGCTTTGGATGCACCAAACATCTTTAGTGTCTTTTGTAATGATGAGAAAGCAACAGAAGAAGCAACGCTCTCCCTCATTGAAAATGGCAGGAAGCGTATTCTATTTCTATATAATTCTTTGTCCTACAGTTGTACAAGAAAACGCTCCGGATATGAAAAAGCACTTGCCGCATGTAACATACCTCTTCAAAATGACTTAATGCAATTCTGCAAATCGGTTACAGACAGTATTTCCGGTGTAAAGGATTTCTTAAATCAGTTG
>DATESB010000023.1:0-7395 GCA_035271065.1 Lachnospiraceae bacterium
ACTATCATTCTGCCACTTGGCTCTGTCTCCTCGCGTACATTATAGTCACATGGATTTAATTCTGTCAATCGCTTCCACAGTATTTTCATAACTATTAAATGCCGTTAATCTGAAGTATCCTTCGCCACTTGGTCCAAATCCCGAACCGGGTGTTCCGACTACATAAACCTTATTTAACAAAAGATCAAAGAATTCCCATGAATTCATGCCCTTCGGTGTCTGTAGCCAGATATAAGGAGCATTCACGCCACCTGATACACTGTATCCTGCACTCTTTAGGCCTTCATATATATAACGCGCGTTATTCATGTAGTAAGCAACCTGTGCTTTCAGCTGTTCTTTGCCTTCCGGCGAATATACAGCCTCTCCGGCTCTTTGGATAATGTAAGGCGCGCCGTTGTACTTTGTTCCGTGGCGTCTTGCCCATAGAGAGTGCAACATCACATCTCCCACTTTCAAATCCTTCGGAATAACGGTACATCCTAATCTTGTCCCTGTAAAACCGGCATTCTTGGAAAATGACTTCAACTCAATTGCGCATGTTCTTGCACCTTCGCACTCAAATATCGTATGCGGAATATTGTCTTCTGAAATATATGCTTCATAAGCAGCATCGTAGATAATCACAGCACCTACCTTATTTGCATAATCTACCCATACCTGTAGCTGATCCTTTGTAATGGCTGAACCGGTTGGGTTGTTTGGGAAACACAGATAAATAATATCAGGTGTTTCTTTTGGCAATTCCGGTGCAAAGTTAGTTGCTTCGGTACATGGCATATAGATAACATCGCTCCAAGTCTCGGTTGACTCATCAAACACACCTGTTCTGCCTGCCATAACATTGGTATCTACATAAACCGGATAAACCGGGTCGCACACTGCTATCTTACAATCCTTTGAGAAAATCTCCTGTATATTACCCGAATCACATTTTGCGCCGTCTGAAACAAAGATTTCATCTGCTTCTATTTGGCAGCCTCTTGCCTTATAATCATTGTCTGCAATTGCTTTTCTTAGGAATTCATAGCCCAAATCCGGAGCATAACCATGAAATGTCTCAGCAACTGCCATTTCATCAACAGCACTATGTAATGCCTTGATAATTGCAGGTGCTAACGGTTGTGTTACATCACCGATACCCATTTTGATAACGGCAGCATCGGGATTTTCTGCTATAAAAGCATTTACCTTTTTTCCGATATTGGAAAATAAATAACTTCCTCTCAATTTCAGATAATCTTCATTCACTTTTAACATAGTCGTCTCCTCATTTCTATAAAATTGCCTCTATCAGTTCAGTATCTATACTTAAAGGTTTATCTCACCTTCAAATACCGTTACGGCGCTTCCTGTCATAAACACTCTATTCTGTGTTCTGTCCCACTCGACCTTTAAGTCCCCGCCAAGTAGTTTAACTGTTACTTCGGCATCTGTCAATCCATTCAAAATGCAGGCAACTACAGTTGCGCAAGAACCTGTTCCACAAGCAAGTGTCTCACCTGTACCACGCTCCCACACACGCATCTTCACCGTTTTTCGATCCAAAACCTGTACAAATTCTGTATTAATACGATTCGGAAATGCTGCATGATGCTCGAACTTTGATCCAATTTCCGTCACCGGAAAATGCTCCACATCATCTACAAATACAACTGCATGCGGATTGCCCATAGATACGCAGGTCATCTGATATGCTTTGCCGTCTACTTCTATCGGTTCATCAATCGCTTTTTCATTCTTCGAAATAACCGGAACCTTTTCAGCTACCGTTTCCGGCTCTCCCATATCGACTCTTACGCTATCAACCACTTGCCCCTGATTTCCGTTCTCGCCGGGCTTTGCATCTCGCAAATATAACGTTAGATATTTTATTTTACCTGCGGAAACAATGCTGATTTCCGTCTTGTCTACCAATCCGTTATCATACACATACTTTGCCACGCAGCGAATACCGTTGCCGCACATCTCCGAATAAGAACCGTCGGCATTGTACATCTCCATTTCGCAGTCTGCAATGTCAGACGGATTGATGAAAATCGCGCCGTCACCGCCAATTCCGAAGTGCCGGTCACTGACTGTCTCGGCTATTTTATTCTTATTCTCAATTTTCTGGTCAAAGCAGTTAATGTACACGTAATCGTTGCCCAAACCATGCATTTTTGTAAACTTCATTAATTAATAACCTCCGTTATTGGTGACATGTCCCTATGTCATCGAAGTAGCGTCAGTACCATCTGCGCCGTTTCTACCATATTCGTTCCCGTATCCATACTGCATTTCTGGATATAGCGGTGTGCTTCATCCTCGGTCATATTGTTACGGGACATCAGCACTGCCTTTGCATCAACAATTGTCTGCTTATCCTCAACATTTCTCGCTTTCGGCTTGAGATTTTGTTTCTTTCGCCTACGGGAAATCGTCTGAGACATCATTGAAATCGTATTTACCAGATCATATGCCTTGATTGGCATGGAAACACATACGATATCATTGTCGCGGCAACTTTGGAGTAAATGTTGCGATGCCACTAACAGCATATCAAAGCAAGCCGGCAAATATTCTCGCAACTGCGAATAAAGCATGTCTGTAAATTTGTAGCCACATACAACAATGCCGTCATCAAGGTCATCCGCATATTGCAGCACCTGCGCCCCGGAGGTGCAGACGGCGGTTACTGTAATGCCGTTTCGTACCAGAAAGTTACGGATGTTCTGTGCATCTTCTATTTTAGGGAAAACCACAATTACATTAACCAAACGTACACCACCTCCTGTTTTTATTTTTTACAGAAAGCAGTTAAATCTTATACAGATATTCGTCCAGTTCCCACTGTGTTACATGTGTGCGGTATTCATCCCATTCTGCTCTTTTGGCTCTGACATATTTTCTGTAAATATGATTGCCCAAGACATCTTTAATTAGCGGGTCTTTCTCCATTTCTTCAATTGCTTCAAACAGAGTTCCCGGAAGAGCTTCAATTTGGTGCTCTTTTAGTTCTTCTTCCGTCATTGCAAAGATATTCAAATCTACACTCTTTGGCGGCTCTATCTGATTACGAATGCCGTCAAGACCTGCTGCGAGACAAATAGCAAGTGCAAGATATGGGTTACAAGACGGATCCGGACATCTAAGTTCAATTCTGGTTCCTTCTTCTCTGCTTGCCGGAATTCTGATGAGAGGGCTTCTGTTCTTTGCACTCCATGCAATATAGACCGGAGCCTCATAACCTGCCACAAGTCTCTTATAAGAATTAACAAGTGGATTTGTAATAGCAGCCATGCTCTTAGCATGCTTCATAATTCCACCGATAAAATAGTATGCTTCCTTGCTCAATCCCTGTTCGTCAGAAGCATCGTAAAATGCGTTCTTTCCGTCTTTGACAAGTGACATATTGGTATGCATACCGGAACCGTTGATTTCAAACTTAGGCTTCGGCATAAATGTTGCATGTAAACCATGACGCTTTGCAATTGTCTTAACTGCCAGCTTAAAGGTCATAATATTGTCTGCCGTCACCAGTGCTTCATCATATTTAAAGTCAATCTCATGCTGTGCCGGTGCCACTTCATGATGTGATGCCTCCACTTCAAAGTCCATGTCCTCAAGTGTCAATACCATATCGCGCCTTGCATTTTCGCCAAGGTCTATCGGTCCTAGGTCAAAATATCCTGCCTTCTCATGAGACAATGTGGTCGGTAATCCGTTTTCATCTGTATGAAATAAGAAAAACTCGCATTCCGGTCCAACATCGAATGTATATCCCATTTCTTTTGCTTTTGCAATTTCCTTTTTCAGCACATATCTGGGGTCACCTTCAAAAGGCTTTCCGTCTGCTCCATATACATCGCAAATCAATCTTGCAACCTTCCCCTGCTGTGGTCTCCATGGGAATATGCAGAAGGTGCTGTAATCAGGATAAAGGTACATATCCGACTCTTCAATACGTACAAATCCCTCGATTGACGAACCGTCGAACATGATTTTATTATCCAGTGCTTTCTCCAATTGGCTTGATGTAATGGCAACATTTTTCAGATTGCCGAAGATATCGGTAAACTGCAGGCGGATAAATTCCACATCCTCTTCTTCAACCAGTCTTACAACGTCCTCACGTGTATATTTCTTCATATCAAATCTCCTCCTTTTGGTAGGTTATTATCTTAAAAAAAAGAGCGTTCCCAAAAAATAACGATACTCATCGTATCGTCCCTCTGGAACGCCATTGTTCCCGTCTATCATATCAATAAGCGTCTTTATTGTCAACTTTATCCGTAGATAGGAATATATCAGAACGCATTATAATATGATATACAAAGCAAAATGTGCGGGAGGGCTTACGTTGAGTTCAAAGACCAGAATCGTCGTCCTTCATTCAAAAGAGTTAATCTATACGGGAATCTTTGTTTTACTTGGAATACTGCTAATCATACTGCTTATTTTTATGTTTCTTCCGGGTAATAAAGCCGTCACGACAGATGCTGCCTATACAACCGAGGAACTACCACCCGAAGCTACGTTAAACGGTTGGGATGAAACTGCCTCTACATATATTCCCGGCATCTATACGTCTTCGATTATCCTAGGCAATTCTGCTGTTGATATCGAAGTGTCCGTGGATAAAGACAACATCAATTCCATTCGCCTTGTCAATCTGGATGATGCTGTTGCTACCATGTATCCGTTGATTCAGCCGTCATTTGATGATTTAATCACGCAGATATATGAAAATCAAACCTTGGAAGGTATCATTTATGCAGATGAAAATAAGTATACTTCCATGGTCTTAATTGAAGCCATTGATTCGGCACTTGGGCAGGCACTGAATGTAGATGCAACTGAATTATCGCCGTAAATCAAACCTGTCTCACGCTGCACAATCAAAGTTGTTCTAATTGTTCTATCCACAGTCTGCTGACTGCATCTGAGGGCATGCGTAAATCACCACGCGGTGAAACGGCAACAGAACCAATCTTTGGTCCGTCAGGCAAACATGAGCGTTTGAACTGCTGTCTGAAAAAACGATAGTAAAAACTTCTCAACCATTTTAATATCGTTTCTTCATCATATTCACCCGCAAATGCAATCTTTGCAACGCGGTAAATCTTCTTCGGTTCATAGCCGAAGCGAAGCATATAGTATAGGAAGAAGTCGTGGAGTTCGTACGGGCCCACGAGTTCTTCTGTTTTCTGTGATATCTTACCGTCTGTCGGCGGCAATAATTCAGGGCTGACCGGTGTATCCAATACATCCGTCAAAACACCTTCCAATTCCTGATCCCCGCAAGTATCAGCATAATAACGAACCAAATGACGGACAAGTGTCTTCGGTACTCCTGCATTGACACCGTACATGGACATATGATCACCATTATAGGTTGCCCAGCCAAGTGCCAGTTCTGACATATCGCCTGTGCCGATGACAAGCCCAAAGACTTCATTTGCAATGTCCATTAATACCTGCGTGCGTTCTCTTGCCTGCGCATTCTCATATACAACATTTTTATCATCCATATCATGTGTGATGTCTGCAAAATGTTGCGTCACAGATGCTTTGATGTCTACCTCTCGCAAAGTGACACCCAGTTTTTTGGCAAGCATACATGCATTTTGATAAGTTCTGTCTGTGGTACCGAAACATGGCATTGTAACTGCTATGATACCTTCTCTGTTTAATCCAAGCATATCAAATGTTCGTGTCGTAATCAGCAACGCCAGCGTTGAATCCAAACCACCCGAAACACCCACTACCGCAGTTTTACATCCCGTATGTTCATATCGTTTCTTCAATCCATGTGATTGAATATTTAAAATCGTATTACAACGCTCATTTCTGGTTGCCAGATTAGACGGAACGAACGGTCTGCTGTCAAAGTTTCTGGTCAAATTGCATCCTTCTTTATTCATTTCAAGTTCTACAATTAAATAGCCTTCTCTTCCGCCTGTAACAAATGTATTCATTCTCCTGCGCTCTGTACGCAATCTGTTGACATCAATATCCGCCAATAAGATTTCATTCGTAAAACTCGGTGTCTCAGCAAGCATCACACCATTTTCAGCAATCAGATTGTGTCCGCCAAAGACCAAATCCTGTGTTGATTCGCCCTCTCCTGCACTTGCAAAGATGTATGCAGACAGAAGTCTTGCAGAAGCAGATTTCACCAGCATATTGCGATATGCTTCTTTGCCGATTGTTTCATCACTTGCTGACAGGTTCACAATGATTGTTGCCCCTGCAAGTGCATGCTCCGTACTTGGCGGATTCACCACCCAAAGGTCTTCACATATCTCCGCTGCAACTGATAAACCGCTGATTGCATCTGCTTCAAACAGAATATCCGTACCAAACAGTACCTGAACTCCGTCAAAATCAAAATACTCCGGTTCTCTGACGCCCGGTGCAAAATGTCTCATTTCATAAAACTCCGCATAGTTCGGAATGTTCATCTTTGGTATAAACGCCAAAAGTTCGCCCTTAAAAATAACAGCTGCTACATTATACAGTTTTCCGTCCTTTTCAAGTGGCATGCCAACAAAAATCAAGGCATCTGTATCAGAAGTAGCAGATACAATGTGCTTTAATTCCTGTCTTGTTTCTGTCAAAAGTAAGTTCTGCAAGAACAAGTCTTGGCAGGTATAGCCTGTCAGACACAATTCCGGAAATACAATTACCTTTGCACCTGCTGTTGCTGCCTCTTGAATGAGTCTGCAGATTTCTTCTCCGTTGTACTTTGGATCAGCCACCTTTATCTTCGGTGTAACCGCTGCAACCTTTATGAATCCATCTTGCATAATTGACGCCTCCTATGCGAATTTGCGCATTTATTAAATCTTGTTTTTATTTCTTAGCCTGCTTAAGAATACCTTCTAACTCCTGCACACTGAACTGATACGCTGTATTACAGAAGTGACATTTCACTTCTATCTCTTTCCCATCATCTATCATTTCCTGAATATCTTTTTTCCCAATACTGATAATTGCCTTTTCAATACGTTTTTTATCACAATTACAATAGAACTGTGTCGGTATCCTGTCAAGTATTTCCACGCCACCATCCAAGCCGCCCAGCAACCTATCCAATATCATCTCCGGTGTATTTCCCTCATCAAACATTGACGTTACCGAGCTAATTTGTCCGAGTGTTGTTTCAAGTGCTGCAATCACTTCTTCATTGGCAAATGGCATCAACTGAATGATAAAACCGCCTGCTTGTCTGACCGTATTATCCCGCTCCATCAACACACCCAGTCCAACAGAAGAAGGAACCTGCTCTGAAGTTGCAAAATAGTAGGTCAAATCTTCCGCAATTTCACTTGTCTGTAATACAGTTTGTCCGTTGTACGGCTCCTTCATTCCCATGTCTTTGATGACATTCAGAATTCCGATGCCTACGGC
>DATESB010000024.1:0-18696 GCA_035271065.1 Lachnospiraceae bacterium
CTGCTCGATTTGCATTCTGGAAAATACATCAATATAATTCAGCGGTTCGTCCCATATGTACAAATGTGCCTGCTGCAAGATACTACCTGCAATTAATACTTTTTTCTTCTGCCCTTCTGAATACTCTTCCATATGCTTATCGAATTGTACACGTTCAAAATCCAACTGCCGCAGAATTGCTTTGAACAGGCTTTCTTCCACGCCACATTTTTCAATATAATCTTCTAAACGTCCTTGCAGGAAGGAGGTATCCTGATTGATGTAGGATACAATTAGTCCGCTTGCCACCTGCAAAGTTCCACTCTCATATATAGTTCCATATCGTTTCGGTTCTGCTTGGGTTTCTTGTGAGATTGCCTGATTCAGCACAGTGATTCCCGGTCTTTGCAAAATCGCTTTGATTAACGTTGATTTCCCGCAACCGTTGTTGCCCTGAATGACCAATCTGTCTCCGCGATTCAATTTCATCGTCAGATGCTCAACCACCATCTTCTCAGAACTGTATCCGCACGCATACTCCCTGCATTCCACATAAGTTTCCTTATGATGATTCAGCGGCATCAATTTCAAATCCACATTTTCTTCGAGATCCTTCAGTAAACTTTTTTTCTCTTCAAGTGCTGCCTCTGAACGTTGCTCCAACTGCTTGCTTCGCTTCTGCTGCTTCTTACTTTTTGCACCGATATAGGCGCGGGTATCCAGAAATCGGTCATGCTCCTTTATAGGATCAAACCCGATTTTTGTTGCCTCCACCTTATCCGCCCATGCTGCACTTCGTCTTGCTGCTGCCGTCAGCTTGGAAATCTCTTTCTTCAGCCTTTCATTTTCGGCTAGTTCGTAAGCGTCTTTCTTCTGCTTATTCTCCCACCAGGAACTGAAATTCCCCTTATCGACTTCAATTGTATTCCTATTTAATACAAGAACATGGTCCACACACTGATCCATAAACCACCTGTCATGTGAAATCAGAATGTATCCCTTCTTATTCTTCAAATATTCCACCAGTAATTCTCTGGTCGGCATGTCCAAATGATTGGTCGGCTCATCAATCAGCAGAAAATGCTGCTCCTTTGAAAATAACACCGCCAACATGACTTTTGTGCGTTCTCCGTGACTCAATGTTGCATATGGACGATATAACAATTCCGAACTTGTCTGTAACAAATCCAGTTCCCTGCACACCTTCCACAACTCATAATCTGCATCCATACGCTCTACAACATCAATCGTATTATCATTCATCCATGCCTGTTCCACACGAAACGGAAAATACTCAAATACCGTAGAAGTACTGATGCTTCCCTGATATTCGTATTTACCAAGTAACAGATCCAGAAAAGTGGTCTTACCCTTTCCGTTTCGCCCTATAAATCCTAACTTCCAATCTGTATCAATCGCAAACGATACATCTTCAAAAATATTGTCAAAACTGCCTTCATAACAAAAGGTCAGTCCGGATACACTGATTTGTGCCATAATATCAAACCTCCAAACATTAAAAAAATCGCATGTTGCCATACGATTGTTGAAGGTCTCGTCATCACATTCATTCTATGATATGAATACTTGCTTTCACAAACGCAAAAATCCACACCAAAAGATTATGCAATCATCTATATCATCAGAGGTTCCGAAACGTATCAATCTATCTTAGGCAACACTTGTACACGATATTGTTCTGCGAACAAATCGGCACTATTCGTTATAAGTTATCGTTGCAATAATAGATTACAGTCTCACCGGAACACCCCTTTCATTTTTTCTGTTTCAAATTCTAGCACATTGTTTCATAAATCGCAACATCTTTTTTCTATCCTATATGACCTATCCTATATGACTATCCTATAAAGTGCATGAATAGCAGCCTCAATTTCGTCTTCCGTATTCCACCAGCCAAATGAAAAGCGAATCGTTCCTGTTGGATACGTTCCCAACGTTTTGTGCGCAGCCGGGGCACAGTGCAGACCGACTCTTGTCATAATTCCATAGTTCTCATCCAGTTCATATGCAACATCCGCAAGTTCCCTGTTTGGCGTAACTATAGATACAACTCCTATTCTATCTTGCGTTTCTCCCAAACCCACGATTCGCAGTGCGCCCTCATCAACCATTGGCTGTAATCCCTTTAGAAAATACTCTGTCAAATTTATTTCATGCTTATGAACGTTCTCAATTCCTGTCCGCTTGAGCCAAAACAAGCTTTCATGAAGTCCCACAATGCCCGGCAGATTAAGCGTTCCGGCTTCAAACTTGTCCGGCATAAATGAAGGGATTTCTTCTGTATGACTAATACTTCCGGTTCCTCCTGAAATCAAAGGCTCCAGTTCTTCAATCATATCTTCCCTAATCACAAATCCGCCAATTCCCTGCGGTCCCAACAAGCCCTTATGTCCCGTAAATGCAAGTGCATCTATATTCATTTGTTCCATATCAATTGGCAGACACCCTGCTGTCTGTGCGGTATCTACAATGAATCGCAGATTATGTTTCCTGCAGAACTCCCCGACCTTAGCAATCGGAAGTACTGTTCCGCATACATTACTGGCATGCGTCATCACCACCGCTCTGGTTTTTTCAGTCAAGAGCCCATCCAGCGACTCACAAAGAAGTTGCCCTTTTTCATCACAAGGAATCCTTGAACATGTAACGCCTTGTCGTGTGAGTTGCTGCAATGGACGCATAACCGCATTATGTTCCATAGAAGATACTAGCACATGGTCACCTGGTTTCAACAATCCCTTCAATAATATATTCAAGCTCTCGGTTACATTCTTCGTAAATACAACATTCTTAGCCACCGCAGCGTTCGCAGCAGTCGCAATATTCTTATCACCTGCCACGCCAAATAATGCACACAGCAATTGCCGCGTCTCATAAACTGTTTCTTCTACTTGATAAGCCCGTGCATAGCTTCCGCGATTCACGTTGCTTCCTAACTGCGTCATATATTGATACATCCCATCTGCCACTTCTTGCGGCTTCGGAAATGTAGTACTTGCTTGATCAAAATAAATCTTTTCCATATTAGTCTGCCTCTCACCCATTTGGATACAAAATATGATATATTAATCATAGAATTGCTTGCAATTCATGATATAATATTATTTTACTACAACTTGAGGAGGAACAGTACCATGAATCTTAAAAATGAAAAAATCGGCATTATCTTAGCCGGAATCATCATCGGCATCATTGCCTCTCTGTTAGTTTTATTTGGAAATCCCGCAAATATGGGATTTTGTATTGCATGTTTTCTACGTGATACCGCCGGTGGACTTGGGCTTCACTCTGCCGCCGCTGTTCAATACATACGACCGGAAATCATCGGTCTTGTGCTTGGAAGTTTCTTGATTGCACTCAGTAAAAAAGAATTTGTTGCAAAAGGTGGCAGTTCTCCATTCACCAGATTTATACTTGGTTTCTTCGTTATGATTGGATGCTTAATGTTCTTAGGCTGTCCGTTCCGCATGATTTTAAGACTTGCAGGCGGTGACTGGAATGCAATTATCGGACTGCTTGGATTTATCTGCGGTATTCTTTGTGGCGTATTCTTCTTGAAAAAAGGATATTCCCTGAAACGCACCTATAAACTTCCGGTTTTAGAAGGCTCACTTTTCTCTGTTGTTCAAGTTATTTTATTAGCACTGTTGGGGATTGCTCCTGCATTCATTCATTTTACAGAAGCAGATGGTGGTCCCGGTGCCAAACATGCAGCCATTTTCATCAGTCTTGCCGCAGGATTAATTGTCGGTGCACTGGCACAAAGAACACGCTTATGTATGGTTGGCGGTATTCGTGACGTTGTTTTATTCAAGGAATGGAAACTATTGATTGGATTTATTGCAATTCTTGCAAGCGCATTCATTTGCAATCTAATTTTGACAGGTGTCACAGGCGGCACTTATTTTTCAGCAGGTTTTGCAGGACAGCCAATTGCACATACAGATGGTATCTGGAATTTCCTCGGCATGTTGCTTGTCGGCTTTGGATGTGTGCTCCTTGGCGGATGTCCGTTGCGCCAATTGGTACTCTCCGGAGAGGGTAACACAGATAGTGCTCTCACTGTAATCGGACTGGTTGTCGGCGCTGCATTTGCTCACAATTTCGGATTGGCATCCAGTGCAGACGGTCCTACTATGAACGGTAAGGTTGCCGTTATCATCGGCATTGTTGCTGTAGCTGTAATTGCATGTTTTAACACATTTAAGAAGGAGAATTGATTATGAATACAATAGATGCAAGAGGATTATCATGTCCTGAACCTGTCATTATGATAAAAGATGCGATGGCCACAAAAGAAGCGGCATATGAAATCATCGTTGACAATACCACCTCAAAGGAAAACGTAACTCGCTATGCCGAACATCAGGGATATCAGGTTACAGTGACAGAAAAGGACGGAGAATATACACTCTCCATAACAGAAAGGAGCGGAGAATAGCCTTCTCCGCCGTTAAAAAATATGAACTACATTGCAACATTCTACTCCCATTTTGGAGCAATGCGTTACAAGAAAATGTGTGACGATTTGAACATATCAGCAAAACTCATGCCTGTTCCGAGAAGTCTCAGCAGTAGCTGTGGCACTTGCGTCAGGTATGAAAGCAATGCTTTTAACTGTGTTGCAATTCATGATGATGAAATCGAACAAATAGCTGAAGAAACTGATAGTGGATATTGCATTCTTTATCCCAATTGAGGTGACCATATGGAAACAGACATAAAACTCACAAAACTCGCAGCATGCGCCGGCTGCGGCGCAAAAGTAGGTGCCGGCACATTATCAAAGATGCTGGATGGTTTCTGCACGCATTATGACCCGCGCCTAATTGTTGGCTATGACAAAAGTGATGATGCCAGTGTCTACGTATTGGATGAAAATACAGCTCTTGTACAGACAACTGACTTCTTTCCTCCAATTGTGGACAATCCATATCTATACGGTCAAATAGCTGCCGCCAATGCTTTGAGTGATGTTTATGCCATGGGTGGAGAGCCGAAACTGGCACTCAATATTATGTGTATTCCTGAAACAATGGAATCCAAATGGGTTCACGAAATACTACGTGGTGGATATGACAAAGCATATGAAGCCGGTGCTATTATCACCGGTGGTCACACCATTCATGGTGCTGAACCGATTTATGGGCTGGCTGTATCAGGTTTTGTTCATCCTGACAAAGTGCTGACCAACAGTGGTGCCAAACCCGGTGATGTATTAATCTTAACCAAGCCCCTTGGTATCGGCATCTTGACTACCGCTGCAAAAGCAGGACTCGTTGAAGAACCTTTATTAGAGCGTATCTATCAACAAATGGCAACGCTGAATAAGGCGGCAAGAGATATCATGGTGCAGTATCCCGTACATAGTTGCACGGATGTTACCGGATTTGCGCTTTTGGGACATAGTTATGAAATGGCAGAAGGAAGCAACTGCTCTATTCACATCAAATCAAGTGATGTTCCATATCACGCAGAAGCATATGAAATGGCTGAAATGGGCTTTATTCCTGCCGGTGCATATAGAAATCGAGAATTTGCGCAAGCCGGTGTACAAGTTGTAGGCGATGTCAGCCGCGCTTTGCAAGATATCTTCTATGATCCGCAAACCAGCGGCGGACTGTTGTTTGCATTGCCGGAAGATGCTGCAAAGGATTGTATCAAAAAGCTCCAGGAACAAGTTCCTGAAGCTAAGATAATCGGATATGTTACTGAACGCTCGGATTACCCACTCTATCTTTTGTGAGCAAGTCCTCTACAGCGCCAACCATAGAGCAGCGCCATAGATAACAATCTGCATTATTTACTATTTTCCCACATCTTTGAATTAATCTGCTCCACCCTTTTTTTCATTGCCATATACTGTGATAACCAGATTATAAAATAAATAACAATGAAAATACTAAAGTAGATTATGACTCCTGATACACTATGCTGCATCCAGCGTAACAAATACGCAATCGGAAATGTTGCCAGTGAACAAATCACAAAATGTGTCACCGTCTGTCTTAACAGACTCCAGTCCTCTCGCTCCCAGATAAGTGCTGCGCCTGCCCATGCTGCGCCATAAATCAGACTGAATATCATCTGCAATAGTACCGCATTCATTTCACTTCCGCAATCAGCGGCGAGTTCCGGAACAATCGGATAAAAATTTCCGTCTCCGATGGTTAAAGAAATAATTATCGTAATGATATAACTAAAGGCAACGCCAAATAATGAACCCGCTAAACAGCGTAAGAAAGTCTTTTTCATCATAAACACCTCACAATCCTAGTACTTGCTTGATTTTGGAGACATATCGTCTGGAAACATAAACCGCATCTCCATTCGACATCGTAACGCAAATCGTACCTGCAAAGCTTAGGTCAAAACCTTTCGCTTTTCTGAGGTTGATGATTTCTGAATTAGAGATTCGTACGAAATCCCTTTTATCAAGCATCTCCTCCAGTTCATACAGCCGACGTCTGAGACTGTATTCTCCTTGCGTGGTCACCGCAAAAATCTTTCCCGATGCCGCGTAAAAGCGAATTATCTCTGATTGCTCCAGGACCTCAACAACATCTTCCCGAAAACCTGCCAGCACCTGTGGCGCCTCCTCGGATAATTTCCGAATGACCAGATTTACTTCGTCCGTCACCTTATCGGTCATCACGATAATCTTAGGCTCTTCACATGTAGGATCAATTTTAATCTCGATTTGCATTCCGCACCTCCTTGCTACAAGTACAGTATGAGGTTTTTGAACTATTTTTTCTACCGTTTTTCAATAGGTGGTCATTTTAGACATACACTCGGTAGATACCGACACTATTTACGATTGGCCGGTTCTATACTAATTGATTTCCCTTTGATTTTAACATTTTTCATTGCTTTCAGCACCTCTTTTGTATGCTCGCGTGGTACTTCCACGAATGTGTAGCCGTCATACATATCAATGGCACCGATGAGGTTGCCGGGAATACCGCTTTCTCCTGCAATTGCTCCCAGAATGTTAGCCGGACGCACACCCTGCTTCTTACCAATATTGATAAACAGACGCACCATGCCTTCCTCGGCTCCGGTGTCACCATAATCATTTGTATCCTCTTTCGCAACAACTTCATCATTTCCGAGATACAGTTTCAGAAATGCAGCTGCAATATCCATTGCTGTATAGTCTTCCTCGTTAACACGCTGCTCCACTAAATTAAGCATCTCTGTCAACTGCCCTTCTTGTATCACTGCCTCTACATCCTTAAACACATGGTCAATCTTTGTATTTCTGATATCGTTTGCTGACGGAATAGGCTTTGCTTTAATTTTAGTCTTACAAAAACGCTCAATATCCTTCAACTTATATACTTCCTTGCCCGACACAAATGAAAATGCAAGTCCGGCATTTCCTGCTCTACCTGTTCTTCCGATACGATGCACATAATATTCATCATCCTGTGGCAGGTCATAATTAAAGACGATATCCACGTTATCAACATCAATTCCTCTTGCAGCCACATCGGTTGCCACCAAAATCTCAGTCTTACCATTTCTAAATCCGCTCATAACACGGTCTCTCTGCTTCTGCTGTAAATCACCATGCAGTCCTTCTGCAAAATAACCGCGCCCCTTCAAATTCTCCGTTACTTCATCCACTCTACGCTTTGTATTGCAAAATACAACCGATAATTTCGGATTGTATGCATCGATCAATCTTGCAAGTACTTCGTCCTTATTTTTAGGACGCACATCAAAATAATACTGTTCGATATTCTCAACCGTCAGTTCTTTCCTGACTACCCTGATTGTTTCCGCATTTTTCTGATGTTTCTTCGCTATTTCCACGATTGGATTAGGCATAGTGGCCGAAAATAAAACCGTCTGTCTTTCTTCCGGTACACCTTCCAAAATCGTTTCGATATCATCACGGAAGCCCATGTTAAGCATTTCATCTGCTTCATCCAATACAACCATTTTGACTCCGCCGAACTTCACGGTTTTACGTCTCATATGGTCCATAACACGTCCGGGTGTTCCTACAATAATCTGTACCCCTGTCTTAAGTGACTTAATCTGTTTTACAATTTCCTGTCCCCCATAAATCGGAAGCACCTTGACACCATGCATAAACTTTGCAAGGTTTCTGATTTCTTCTGCTACCTGAATTGCCAGTTCTCTGGTCGGACACAGTACAATTGCTTCTACGCCTTTATCTTTTGCATTTACAGTCTCAAGCATCGGAATACCAAATGCAGCAGTCTTGCCGGTTCCGGTCTGAGCCTGTCCAATGATATCTTTTCCTTCCATAATTGCCGGGATTGCCCGAAGCTGTATCGGTGACAATTCCTCAAATCCCATTTCTTTTACTGCGCGCAATATCTGCGCGTCAAGCGGTGCGGCCTCTTCGGCTCCTGCACGTACTACATTTAATTCTTCAAATCTCATTCTTTTTCTCCCTAAAAAAAGAGCCCTAACACATCGCTAAGGCTCTTAAGTATCTACTTATTCATCTGCAACTCGACTATCATACCACAATTTTCTTGAAATAGCAAATGAAATAACGCTTTACATATGATATTAATTCTCTTTCTCACTGAGTGACATACGCTCTTTAATATAGTTTTCCAATACCTTTGTTGTAACTTCAGTTCCTAACGGGCTGCTGTTGATACAAACATCGTAATGTCTGGAATCGCCCCATTTACGATCGGTATGTCTGTTATGGTATTGCTTTCTCTTCTTATCATGACGCGCCATCTTAGCCAATGCTTCTGTCTCGTTCAGATGATACAATTCCATAATTCTCGCTTTTTTGCTTGCCTTATCACCACTGACAAATATCGTAATCAGATTCTTGAAATCCTTTAATACAACATCAGAACAACGTCCGACAATTACAAACGATTCGCCCTCTTCTGCTTTCTTTCTGATAAAATCAAACTGAAGTTCCGCAAGTATTTCTTCCATAGAATTAGAGTGCACCCCTGCTCTTCTTGACAGCATGAAATTTCGCGGCTTCTCGTCATATTTCTCAAGAACCTCAACCTTTATGTTCATATCATTGGCGATTGCATCCAACATACTCCTATCATACAACTTAAATCCCATATCTTCAGCAATCTTCGCCGCTATCTCATGTCCGGCACTTCCATATTCTCTACTAATCGAAATAATAGTCTGTCCCATCGCATTTTCCCTCCATACGCTCTAACAATATCTTATGAAAATAAATATCATCGATATCGTTACTACTATTATAGTCGCCGGAGCGGCTGTTTTGCAATACTTTCCCCAGCCAATTACATGACCGTTTTTAGCTGCCACAGATGTACCGACAACATTTGCTGATGCACCGATTGGTGTTGCCGAACCGCCGATATCCGTACCCATGGATAATGCCCATGCCAGTGTTGATAAGTCTACACCCTGTGTTGCCGCTAAACTCTTGATAACAGGAATCATCGTTGCCGCAAACGGTATATTATCTACAAACGCGCTCGCAATCGCCGATACCCACATGATAATGGCAATCATTAACATCAAATTACCCTGACTGACCGCTCCAATTACACCTGCAATCATTTCCAGTGTACCAGTCTGCTCTAAGCCACCAACTACAATGAAAAGTCCAACGAAAAATAACAACGTTATGTAATCTATTTTCTTTAGTAATCGCCATGCATACTTCCCTGATGTCAGCAACGTCACTATAGAAATAATGACACCAATGGACGCAACCGTAAGTCCGGTCTGAGCATGTGTAACCAACATAACAACCGCACATGCAAATATAACACAACTGATGATGAAGTCCTTCTTATTCTTAATTGCTTCCTTCGGTTCCGGCATAGAAGCTAAGTCCTTGGCATCTACTTCTTCTTTTACCAACTCCTTGCGAAATACCAGAAAAAAGTAAATCACAATAAAAACCATACTGATTGCCGCCATTGCACCCGTATTCGTTATAAAATCTGCAAATGAATAGCCTAATGAAGTTCCGATGATAATATTTGGTGGATCTCCGCACATGGTTGCTGAACCGCCTAAATTTGCGCAGAAAATCTCCGACAAAATCATGGGAACAGGGTCAAATTTTAAAAGTTTTGCCAACTCGATTGTCACCGCTGCCAAGAAAAGAATGACCGTAATACTGTCAATAAACATGGCAAGCACAAATGACATAAACATAAATGCTATAAAGAGCGGAATCGGTTTATAATGAACCAGTTTGGCCAATCTCATACATAACCAACGGAAAAATCCTGCTCGTTCCATTCCCTCCACCATAATCATCATTCCTGCTATGAAAATAATCGTAGCCCAATTGATGCCTGATGAAGATTCTTCAACGCTTCCGGATACAAACCAAAATCCTTGCGTAAAAATATTGCTGACATTCAATGTTGCAAGGATTGCCTCCTTACTTCTCATTGCAAACCCAAACACACAGATAAGTGTTAGAAGTCCACAACCTAATGTCACATAATGTCTTTCAATCTTATCCCAAACTATCAGAACAAACATCGCTATAAAAATGATGATTGCTAAAATCTGCGCGACTGTCATGTCTATCTGCCTCCCTTGTCATAAGTCTCTCTATCACAACTTGTCATTCTAACACTACGGTCGCGGATTTGCAATTTGTAATTTCACTAATTTATCAGTTTCTTAACACAATAATTTAGGAGTTTTTATCACTTTTGGCCCATAACCTCATATATTTCAGGAAGTGTCGGTGGATTCAGCGGTATCGGGAACCTCGAAATTGCTACAGCCGAGCATGCACTTGCAAATTTTACAATATCATCATCGCTCATATTTTGTGATATTGCATAGACACAACCAGCCTTAAATGTATCACCGGCTCCCAAAGTAGAAACAATATTTACTTTATACGGTTCAAAATATTTGATTTCTCCGCCACGTCTGCCATAGGTGAATTTATTCCCACCATGTGTAATAATGGTCAGACCATCTCCATTTTCCTGAAACAACGGAAACAATTCTTCACGCGTCATACCGGCATAATGATCCGAAATACATTCCCCTGAAATAACAGAGACTGCCGCATGTTTATGTAGGTAACTATCGTACTCACAATCAACCGTCACATAGGGTTTGCCATGCTTAACACAATACTCAGCCGCACGTTGCGTTGCTTCTCCAAAATAAGGATCAATTCCGGCAACTAAGCATTTTGCAATATCCTCTTCCTTCGGCATATTCCACCTGTTTTCACCGCTTGCATAATACTGATGAAACATTCCCATAGGAGAACGCACACCGTCTGCAATGATGACATAATCCTCAAGTCCATCATAATTTGGGTCAAAGAATAAAGAATCTAAATTAACACTCTTATTTTTGTAGAAATTCTTAATGACCGGCTCCACATTTACACCAATATGATTGCCGTCCATCCGCACATTTGCGCCCAAAGACGCCAAAACCGTTGCACATGTTCCCGTTTCCCCACCCGGAAGGCAGAATTTCTCGGACATTTCCGAGTACTCGTCCGGTTTGATAAAGCCGTCCTTTAGTAAAAAACTTGATGTTGCTAAAATCATTCCATATAAATATATCTCATTCTGCATACGCTTCTCCGTTCTGCCATTTTGCCATGGCCGCCGTCGTGAAAAGTAAACCCCACACTCTACTAAATCGTATAAGTTATAATAAAATTATATCGAAATATAAAAATCTTATCAACTAAAAAATTGATGCCTAATTAAGTTTTGGATTAAGTTGAATTAAGTGATTACATTGACTTTTTCACCTAAATTCGATACACTTCCAATAACGTAATATTACATCAAGGAGTGATCAATATGAGAAGAAAAGACCGAGAAGTTACTGATATCACAGAAATCAAAGACATACTGGATTTGTGCAAGACATGCCACCTTGCTATGGTGGATAACAATATGCCCTACGTCATTCCATTAAGTTACGGTTATGAAATGCAGGACGGCACATTGACGGTATATTTTCATAGCGCAGCAGAAGGCAAAAAGATAGACATTCTTAAAAACAATAAACAGGTTTGTTTTGAAATGTGTTGCGAGGGTACTCCTGTGTTTGCAAAAGAAACACCCTGCAACTCCGGATATTACTACTCCAGCGTGCTGGGCTTTGGCCAAGTTGCATTTATTACATCGCCACAAGAAAAATGTGATGCGCTCAACAAAATCGTGCTGCATCAGTCCGGTTTCAGTGCCAATATCACACCGGAACAAGCAAGTAGTGTCTGTGTCTATAAGGTGACAACTACGGACTATACCGGCAAGAGGAAGCCACAGCCGTCATAAAGTCTGGCACACAACATAGTAGGCAATCTTTGATACACAATCAACAAATATCCATGCAAGAAAGTGAGCAGAAACCTGCTCACTTTCTTCCAATATATCTGCAAACTATACTCTTATAATTTACATATTCTTCTCCAAACACCTGCTCTAGATACTTCTCTTCCTGCAGTATTTGCAAATGAAGCATTACCATCGCAAAGAGCGTAAATATCCATAGCACCCAATTAAAAAACATCAACATAATACCTAAATAAACACAATCAAATCCCAAAAATGCAGGGTTTCTGCTAATTTTGTAAATTCCATCGGTAACCATTTCCGTTTTATCATTTTCCGCGATTCCCGCACGCCAACTGTCCTTCATGGTAAATACAGCCGTAGCAAAAATAATGTCTCCAACGATGCCTAACACCACACCACCTATCACAAAGCCTTGCGGAAGAAATGTTTTGCTCACAAAAATGCTGATTACCTCCACCGGCACAATTAAATAGGTCGCAATTTTCAAAATCAATTCTATATAGAATACTTTATTCTTCTCTTTGCCACGCGCAATCTGGTCGGTCTGTATTCCCTTTTTCTTTTGCAAAAGCAGTTTCCCGATATAAATCAGATAGAACACTGCTATTATAATAAGTCCTATTATTTTCATGTTTTATCCCTTCAGCCCTTTGGATTGTCTGTCCATATCTTCAATGACAATATCGTATATCTCGCCGATTGTTGAGCAATATGCCAATACATCCCACGGTTCATTTGTATGGAAATGTATCTTAATCAGTTCCTCATCGCCAACTGCCAACAAGCAGTCACCTTTGAAATGTTCTGTAAAATAGTCGCTGATTTCATCCTCATCCAAATCTTTTCCTTCGATTAATAGCTGTGTATCATACTTAAATTCTAACATTTTCATTCTCCTTCTTTGGGTTTCAAGCTATTCTGAACAAATTGTCCTGTTCCAATCATACTCTAAAATTTCATGATTTCCAAATGTATTTTAATGAATGAAAACAATAATCTCAGGATATGCTAAATGAAAATGACAATACCGCAAACAGGAGGCTGAATATGGAAGACGATACAATAAAGTTATTAAGAGAATGTAATGCCGGAATTAAAATGGGGATTTCTTCATTGGACGATGTAATCGATCATGTCAAAGATGAACATTTAAAAGATTTGCTTGAAAATAGTAGAGCCAAACACCGTAAGTTAGGCGATGAAACGCACGAATACCTGAAAGATTATCAGGATGACGGAAAAGAACCCGCAGCCATGGCTAAAATGATGTCTTGGGTTAAAACAAACGTAAAACTGGGTGGCGAAGATTCTGACCGTGTTGTGGCTGACCTAATCACTGATGGTTGCAATATGGGAGTTAAATCCTTGTATCGCTATCTACATCAATATCCCGCTGCAAACGACACCAGCAAAAAGTTGACCCAAGAAATCATTGCTGAGGAAGAAGACTTGGTGAAAGACTTGAGGGAGTATCTGTAAGAATACTCCCTACTTAGCCATTTCTGTTAACGTTTCTCCGGTTATGCGGTATACGGTCCAATCATTCATAGGCTCCGCTCCCAGCGAAAGATAGAAATCAATACTTGGTTTGTTCCAATCAAGACACCACCATTCGAGTCTTCCACATCCGCGCTCAACCGCAATCCGCGCTAACTTTTTCAAAATCGCTTTGCCATATCCCTTGCCTCTGTACTCAGACTTCACATACAAATCCTCTAGATAGATACCGGCTCTTCCAAGAAAAGTTGAGAAATTATGAAAAAACAAGGCAAAACCAATTTCAACTTCATCTTCCATCGCAAATAATACTTCTGCTTTTCTCTCTTCAAAAAGATTTTTTCTTAGCATTTCCTCAGTAGCAACTACCTCGTCAAGCATGTTTTCATAGGTCGCCAGTTCCTTTATAAAGGACAAAATTGTTGGTGCATCTTCTTCGGTTGCATATCTAAACGTAAGTTGTTTCATTCCTCTTCATCCCCAGGTAATCAAATATTTTCAATATATTTTCCCATCTCACTGACAAACTTCTTAGCTTTCATCAATTGTTCTTCCGCATCACTCTTAGAAGCAATATAATAGTCATCGTAATCACTTCTGTTCCGAATTTGAAAGGCTTCCATAATAATTTTTGAATACTCCTTGTTGAAGATGCCTTCTTTCACATAGTTCTTCTGAAAACATGCAATCACTCCTGCATGTTTTGCAAAATCAAGACTGTCCAAAGCTAAAACTGCTCTTGTTGCGGAAAAAATAGCATAATATGACCTTCCAATCGAATCCTTATACATCTCACCATTTAGTAAAAGTTCTGCGGCCTTAATCTTCTCATTTGCTATTTGCAATCTATGTCTCGATAAGTCCATTTGCGAATTATCATGCACTAATTTCAACCCCTTCTCTCCAGATGCTTCTATAATATGGCAAAACCTCTTTCATCTTTTCGAATTCCTCATACGGAATTACAGTCGGTGAAATAATAACATCATAATCATATGCAATTTCAAATGACTCGTCCCATACCTTTTTCAACTGTTTTTCCGCTTCTTCTCTACTTTCCTTTACAATTGCGACAATATCTATATCTGATTCTGCATCATAATCTCCGCGTGCATAAGAACCATACAGATAGATTTTATCCAATTGCTCGCCATAATACTCCTTATATATCTGGGCAATTAATTGTATAATCTGCTCTAAATCATTTGTTGTGCACATGTAATCACCTCCTATAACAATTTGATTCTATCATATTAAAAAATGAATATCCACCACTTTTATCTATATGCTTTCTTCAAATTCAGGCACTCTATACATATGTTACATAGAGTGCCTGAATCATTATACCTATAATATTCAAAATATATCTGTCAAAGACTATTTCCTATATCCACACTTAGGGCATACACCGTTTGCATCTAATTCCACGCCACATAACGGGCAACGATCCTTGGTTCCCACAGGACTATATTCCTGTGATGCAGCATTAACGCCGCTCGTAAATGTAATCTTGGCAATATTCAGTTTATCCTTTAAGAGGTCATAAACAATCTTAATCATACCTTCAACTGTCATTGTCTCTTTGGTAACAACCAATCTGCTGTCAGGATATGCCTGCGCAAGTTCAGTCTTAAAAGCGTCGCCCTTCATCTTGTTCTGCGGATGTCCGTCCTTAATTCCCTGCTTTTCATAAACAGCCAAAATAGCCGGAAGCAATGGATCATCTTCTCTCAAAATCAATGCATGATCGAAATTCTTTAACAAATCCCATGCTACCTTCTGAATCTCATTACAAGGATAAACCATGTTCACACCTGCATTCACTGTGTCTTCAACCTCTATCGTTAAAACACCCGTGTGTCCGTGTAAATACTGCGCTTCACCCTGAAATCCATAAAATCTGTGTGCATACTGTAAATCAAATGTAGTAATACTTCTCATGATGTGTCCTCCTTAACATTGTTCGTTTTACCGGCTCCCTAATTACGTTTATACAATAATAGTATAGTAATTATACCGTTTTATTCCTGTTTTGTCACTCTATTTTTGCAAATAAAGTCGAATTATCTGTCAGATATCGAGCTTATCATTTTCACCGTCAAATTATTGCATTTTTTCAATTGTGATGTTATTGTGTTTTTGGAGCGTAATATGTTTATGGCACAATATACACTTATGCCAAACGCCTACAGAACAGACTAAGGAGAATATCTATGAATTGGGAACCATGGACAGGTTGTTACAAAGCAAGTGATGGCTGCACAAATTGCTATTTTTACGGTCCGTATGCAAAGCGCTACGGTCAGAACACCATACAAAAAACAGATAAATTCGATTGGCCTATCAGGAGAAATGCAAAAGGTGAATATAATATCAAAGGCAACAAAATTCTTGCAACCTGTTTTGCAACTGACTTTTTTCTGCCTGAAGCAGATGAATGGCGTAAGGAAATTTGGGCGATGATAAAAGAACGAACAGATATTGATTTTTTGATTTTGACAAAACGAATAGATCGCTTTCTTGTGTCTCTTCCGTCTGATTGGGGTGACGGCTATGACAACGTAAACATTGGCTGTACCGTCGAAAATCAAGCACTTGCTGATTACAGACTTCCGCTCTTTTTATCCTATCCTATCAAGCGCCGCTTTATTGCTTGTGCTCCGATTTTGGAAGCGATTGATTTAACACCATATCTGCACGGAGTAGACCATGTTACCGTTGGTGGTGAAACAGGACGTGAGGCGCGTGTGTGTGATTATGATTGGGTCCTTCAGATTCGTGAACAATGCGTAAAAGCAGATGTGACATTTTGGTTCAAAAATACAGGCTCGCTTTTCAAGCATGATGGTGCTGTGGAAAAAGTAAATCCATTCAAGCAAACCGGCATGGCAAAAGAACTGGGGATAAATATTTCTGATGGGAAGAGGCTGTTTTGAAAAAGGAAAGTTCAGCGCATCATCTAAAAAGTGTAATCAACAATTTCATATATGATCGTTGAAATACTGTTGTGTTACCTGTAATTGTTTCTTTAATATAGATTGCCACATCGCGGGATGAATTTCGCCACTACCTCTCGACACTTTAGTCATTTTTACAGTTCCGTCTTCCATTCGTTTTCTATAAAAATAATGGTCTGTATCCTTGTAAAGTTCCCAACCGTCTTTGTCACAGAATCTCTTTAGTTCTTTCCATCGTGGCATATGATGCTTTCCCCCAGTTCATTTACATCATCCATAATTAGTGCTTTAAAAATATATGGTATATGCTGTTTTCTGTTTGTAGAAGTGCTCCAATACGCATAATCATCATAATAGTCCATAGAATAATCCATGATGGCTTTTGCAAGTTCTTGGCGTGCTGTTTGTTCATCCGGCGCGTTTTCAATTAGATCAATCTCATTAAGGGATAAAGTAACACTACCATCAGGCTCAACAAATTTTTCTGCACTAAAACTGTATGCAGATAAGATTGCACTCATTGTATCTATATTGGAGAACCACATTTTATCTCTGGTACGCTTGATAAATTTTGGTTTATTACGAACGACTTCATCAACAACTCTACTCCACTCTTTTCTTACTTCTGTTGCATTTTCCATTAACATATCTATCATCTCCTTTGTGTACCTCCATTGTAATATATTGTGTACACAATGTCAATAATGTATATTGTGTACGTTTCTATTATATGCAGGTGCACTAAGAAATATTTAATTACTTTTTTTTATTGAAAATATACTTAACACAACAAAAAGGATTTTTATGTCAAATGAAATAAAATACAAATATGTCGTAAATATGCCATGTACATACACTATACATACATAATTACAAAAATAAAAATGCTTCAAATCCGCATATATATTGGATTTGAAGCACTCTCTTCTACTGCTGGTGACCGGAATCGAACCGGTACGATGTCGCCACCACGGGATTTTAAGTCCCGCGCGTCTGCCAGTTCCGCCACACCAGCATATTCCATATATTAGCACAATACAATCATTTTGACAATTGATTCTTTGTACTAAATGGGACCTATAGGGCTCGAACCTATGACCCTCTGCTTGTAAGGCAGATGCTCTCCCAGCTGAGCTAAGATCCCGTATAAATTTTTTGTTTCTGACCACGATTTGTTATGGTTGAATTGCTTTCAGCAATTACTCAAAACTTCCTTCGGACAGTTTCTCGTTGTTCCGATGTTTTCGCGAAGCGAAAAATCGAAACGACGACCCAGATCGGACTCGAACCGACGACCTTCGCCGTGACAGGGCGACGCTCTAACCAACTGAGCCACTGGGCCATTCCTTCTGATTTAGTGGACCTTCGGGGACTCGAACCCAGGACCGACCGGTTATGAGCCGGTTGCTCTAACCAACTGAGCTAATGGCCCAAATAGTTACGCAAAGATTAAGATAAATAAAAATCAAGCGGTCAGGGTCAAAGCCTGACCTTGACCGCTGACTTTTGATTGTGTTGGCACTGTCCTATTTTCCCGGGCCGTCGCCAGCCAAGTATTTTCAGCGCTGATGAGCTTAACTTCCGTGTTCGGTATGGGAACGGGTGGATCCTCATCGCTATAAGCACCAACTGTGGTGACCCGTAGGGGAATCGAACCCCTGTCGCCGGCGTGAGAGGCCAGAGTCTTAACCGCTTGACCAACGGGCCGATTTGGTACGCCTTCAGGGACTTGAACCCAGGACCCACTGATTAAGAGTCAGTTGCTCTACCAACTGAGCTAAAGGCGCACATACTTAGAGAGCTAAGTACCCTCAAAATTGAATAATGGTAGTGAAATCAGGAGCATAAAACCATTTAGGTTAAGCCCTCGACCGATTAGTACTGGCAAGCTAAACGCCTTACGACGCTTACACATCCAGCCTATCAACCTCGTAGTC
>DATESB010000025.1:0-3750 GCA_035271065.1 Lachnospiraceae bacterium
GTATGTTTATTGAGCCGAGGCGATGACAATTGTGAAATGTACCATCTCCAATATATTCAACACGATCTCCCAGTTCGACAGAACTCAAATTGAAGCAATTACGGAAGGCTGCATTTCCAATGGTCCTAATACTATTTGATAGAGTAACCGAGATTAAGTTGACACAATTTTCAAATGCACCGTAGCAGATACTCTTCACTCCGTTACCAAAGTTTATTGTTTGCAAATTAGAACAACCATAGTATTTACAACCGATTATTACTCAATATTTTATAGATAATAAGTCAGAAATATGGTTGTTATTTTTAATTGCACATTCTAAAAGGTGAAGATTTAACGCTTTTATTGATTATTAACTCAAAAAGGACATCAACTTGGGTCGTTTCTTCTCTTTTCCTTGCTATTCGTTTCCGATATTCCACTTTTGTTTTGGTCTATCTCATATGTACTGCAAAGGTATTGATTTTTGTTTGATATTGCTCCTTGCTTGCTCCTTGTCGTAGATTAATTTTCACACAGGAATTTTTGTTCTCTTTCTATAGGGGCTTGAAACAATCCATTTATTGGAAACAATTAAAGACGGAGCTGGTTTGCCCCAGTGCTTTTTAAGAAACAGGGCAATTATTTTATCTCCACAAAGGCTCTTGTTCCCAATTATGAGGAAAGCCTAATAAACGGGTTCTTACTGATGGGTATTTCGATAAAAGCTGCTTGAAATCTGCAACAAAAGTGTTGCCCATAGAAATGGAGTTAAGCCAATACACCACATAGCAGAGTTGCGGATAAAGTGTTTGTTCACGGAACGAGAAATCCGTAATCCATGTGTTTGGCATACGCATAGGCATCATTGGCTTGACAGGAAAGACCCGATTTGACAGTCTTGAATGATGGGCGCAGCAATTACGAAGTACGGGTCTGGGTACGGATTAAAAGGCTAAGTGATTATTTTCAGTCATTTAGCCTTTTTAATTATCTAATTTTTCCCCACAGCTGTCTATTTATATATTTTAGAAACATATTTTTCCGTAAAGTTATGTACCTTTGTCGGCAAATAAAGATATTCTCGTCAAACAAATATAAATAATATAAACATGGGAAAAAACAGAAAAAAACAAATCGTAGTTTTGTGTATAGCTTTAGTTTGCATTTTCATCTTGGTATTTTCATTGTTCCATAAATCAGCGACAAAAGATAGCGCAAATCCTCCTTTAACAAATGTTTTGACTGATAGCATTTCTCAAATTGTCTCAGCTTGTCCTGGCGAAATTGGTGTGGCGGTTATTGTTAATAACAGAGATACGGTTAAGGTCAATAATAAGAGTGTTTATCCTATGATGAGTGTGTTTAAGGTTCATCAGGCATTAGCTCTTTGTAATGACTTTGACAATAAAGGAATTTCACTTGATACCTTAGTAAATATAAATAGGGATAAACTTGACCCAAAGACTTGGAGTCCTATGCTGAAAGATTATTCAGGGCCAGTCATATCATTGACAGTGAGAGATTTGCTGCGTTATACTCTTACTCAGAGTGACAACAATGCAAGCAACCTTATGTTTAAGGATATGGTTAATGTCGCTCAAACAGATAGTTTTATAGCCACACTCATTCCTCGTTCAAGTTTTCAGATAGCTTATACGGAAGAGGAAATGTCGGCTGACCATAACAAGGCTTACTCTAACTATACATCTCCTCTTGGTGCTGCAATGTTGATGAATCGTTTGTTTACTGAAGGTCTTATCGATGATGAGAAACAAAGTTTCATTAAGAATACGTTAAAAGAATGCAAAACAGGTGTAGATAGGATAGCAGCTCCACTTCTTGATAAAGAAGGGGTTGTTATAGCGCATAAGACAGGTTCAGGTTATGTTAATGAAAATGGTGTTCTTGCAGCTCACAATGATGTTGCCTATATATGTCTGCCTAATAATATCAGTTATACCTTAGCGGTATTTGTTAAGGATTTCAAGGGAAATGAATCACAAGCGTCACAATATGTTGCGCATATATCAGCTGTAGTATATTCTTTATTAATGCAAACTTCAGTAAAATCTTAAACTGCACTTGCTTTGATAATTAATGATTAGTAATCTAAAAGCACTCTAATCGTTATCGGAGTGCTTTTAGATTACTAATCAAATTGCTTCTATTATAATTTGAATCCTCTACTTTTTCTTTCTTCCTGTTGCGGCACTCTTGCTCCATATCTAAGCCTGTGCCATTGCTCCCTGAACCAGTCGGCAATCGGCTTCCTGTTTATTGTCAGGTTCAGCCTGCTTTCATCGTCAGGGTCATTTTCCACCCTTAAAATATCATCCTTTATATCAAAGTTCCGCCTGTGTTGCTCGGAATAGATTTTACCGCTACATTTCAGGGCTTCTTTTTTGACTATAAGACTTTCAGTCATTTCTTTAGAGAATCCCAGCATGGCACAAAACTTTTCCATGCGCAGCATTTCCCTGAACATCGGAAACCACCTAAAAGCCTTGTCTATGATTCTGGCGAGCCGTGACAGTTCTTTTTCTTTCATGTCAAGTTCCTGCCTGTGCATTTCTCTGAGATTGTGGATTTGCGTATCATGCTGTTTCTGCATCTGCTGTACTTGGCTCTGCAATTTTTCAATATTGGTGTTCCGTTTTGAAACCTCGTCTTGCAGTTTTTCGTTGGCACGTTCCAGTTCTTTCAGTTTTCCACTCCCGAAAAGAGAAGCAACTCCACTAGTTATGGCTGTCGCTGCCGTGGTGGCTGTCTTCTTTAACTTGTCAGTGCGTATTTCTGATTTCACCTGTTTCAGTTCCTGCTCGGCAAGATTTATCTGTTCTTCTTTGTGCCGTTTGGCTGCATCCATGCGTTGCAGTTCAGCTTTCTGCTTCTCAATGATAAAGTCGTTCCGTTCCAGATGCTCCTTACCAGTGACAACCTTTGACTGCCCGCGTTCCATCAGCAGGATGTCGGATGCAAGGGTCTGCATCTGCATCATGTCATCGTCATTGAGCTTTCGGCTCTTTCCTGTTTCGTGGTTCATCCAGTCGAAAACGATATGGGCATGATAGTTCGGCTTGAACCATCTGTCCCCGACTTTGAAGCTTTCCCTGTCTTCCGCTTCCGGCTGACCGTTCAGCCAATGCCCTTCATCCTTGTGCAGGAAGATTTGCAGCGGTGTGATTCCCCAGCGTCTTTGACACTCCTCACCGAATTTACGCACGTCTGCCAGTGTGGTGTCCGACCTGACAAGCAGCACTCCTTCACGTATGGGGGAGCATCCCGCAATCTTGACTATTTTACCGTTCTTGCCTTTGCGTTCACGCTCCTTTTCCTGCATGGCACGTCCGGTCTTTTCCTTTACCATCTGTCTGATATTATCATAATGCGTCCGCAAATCCGGACTGCCGAAGTCGGGATTTATCCACTGTTCGTTATCGGTGGATAGTTCAGGAACGACATAGATTCTGGACTCTCCGATGTGGCGCATGTATTCGGCAGTCCTCCTGTTGTGAGCCTCGCTCGATGCGATGTTGCAGGGCTTGATATGTATGCTTGATTTTGTTGCCATAGATACTTGTTTTTTGGTTTGTACTTTATTGTTAGCTTTTCCGCTGTCCGTAAACGCATGGGGTTCTTAGGGGTGCAACCCATAAGCGGAGATTGCAAAGAGAGGGTCACTCTTTGCTCTGGGTTCTCAGGGGAGAAACGCCCTGAGTGGGTTATTAGGGTAAAACCCTAATCCTCTCGGGAGAGCCCACAACTACG
>DATESB010000026.1:0-5621 GCA_035271065.1 Lachnospiraceae bacterium
TCATCCGAAATAGGTTTTACCATAAAGGAACTGCCGTTGCGCTTAATCTTAACAATTGAGGAATCTTCTTGCGGCAGTAATTCCTCCATTTTTGTGTTCTTAGGATAATAGTAAGACAATATCTGTCTGGAGGAATAAGGGAGAATATAATAATGATGATTTCCCCTAAGCACTGTCTTTAGATTACGGTTGGCTGTTTGAAAAAGTGGATTATAAACATAACCACCGTTCAAATCTACAGCCTCGGCAGAACCATTTCTTAATAAGCATAAAGTATAGGTCATAGATGGATAAGGCATATAGTCAACAATTGTGGAGCCAAAGTAAACTTCGCCGGCCGGAGTACCGTCCTCTAGTACAAAGGAATAGAGACAATCGCCACCCAGAACAGCAAGATAGGGAACTTCTGAGTCTGACATTCTTAGAGTATCAATATAACTGCCTTCAATGTGCTGACTCCAGATTAAAGAAGAAGTGTTAATATCGTATAGGAGCACATCTCCTATTCCCGATTTACCATATACTTCTGCTTTTGTAAGATTTGTAAAATCAAATTCTGAACTTGCCGCAATGGCTAAAGTGTTTTGATCGGTAAAAAGCAGAGACATAATATTCGGAAGTTCTGTTTTAATCGTACTAATCAGTTCACCGGTATCGAGCTGAATTGTTTTAACTTCACCGACAGAATCATTTCCGGTATAAAAAGCAAGTAAAGAAGAATCAGGACTAAAGGACATTACCTGACCAATGTAGTTAATAGAAGAAAGCGGTTCATCGTCAGAATCAGAAGATGGAGCATAAACCAAAGGTATGGTTCCGTCTTCTAAGTCATAGATACAAATCGATTCAGGTTCAGAAGCCGCCACATAATGCAAGTCAGGAGAATAGACAAACTGATAGAAAGATACTTCTTCGGATTCCCAAATGATTTCTTTCGTCTCAAAGTTATAGCGTCGCAATGTTTCAGCACCCATATATACAATTTCACTTTCAGTTACAAACTGAAAGGATGTTTCATCAAGAGAAAACTGGTCTTTATCACCAGCCAAAAAGGACGTAATCAATTCTCCGGTATTTGTGTCAAAGATAGAAATTGTATTGGAAGCATCTACCGTTAGCATACGCTCTTCGGAGGGAGACAATTTCATGAATTCAACATCTGTGTCATGGCTATACGTACGATCAGGCAACATATCAGATTCATTTTGATAGACATATAGTGCCTCTGATAGTGCATACTCTGCGTTGGCCACGAGTGGAAGGCTGTCATCCAAGGAAGATGTTGGAAGAGCACTTTGTGCAATGCGAATACTCTCCATGCGGTCGCCTTCTTCCAATAAACGAAGGGAATCTTCACCGAGTGAATTTAGGTTTGTGACAAGTATCTCATCATATTGTTTCTGAATTTCTTCTGATTTTGCGGCTATCTCATTGGATTGCTGTTGTATCTGCTCTGACTGTTTTTGTATGCGGAGCGCCTGATAAGTACTGTAACCGCCAAAACATAAGAAGAAAGCGCAGGCAGCTAATAGGATGCTCATCGTTCTTTTGATTTTCTGTTCTCTGTGACGCTGTTTCAAATCATCATAACCACAATTGAACATAGGGGCAACAAGACGAAGTAATTCCTGCTTCAGATTCTTAGCTACTTCATGTTTATTTTTGCCACGTATGTCAGCGGCAAGAGGTTCTACAGGAATTTTTTCCGTGGATTTACTTCCGTTTGGCAGGGTGATTTCTCTTTCCGACTCCAATAAAGCAGGAGGAAAGGACTCGGAGGGTTCTCCTTCAATCAGAACAGCAAGTATCCTCTCTCTGCCGTGGAGAGCAATAAAAGTACTGATTTCACGTTCTACCCAAATTGAAGAAGGGGTTCTGGGGGAACAGATAACAATCAGAAAATCTGTATGTTCAAGTGCTGTGATAATCGGACTTGCCAAATCGCTTGCAATCGGCAATTCGTCCTTGTCGCGAAAGACGCGCTTGATACGAGTCTTTTCACCTTTTAGTTTTCTTTTTGCAACAGAGCGGGGAAGACGAAAGGCTTCCAACTGTTTGTGCAGAGTTTCCGCCACGAACTTGTCCAAGTCAGCATGGCGGTAACTGATAAACGCATCATAAGTAACATTCTCTTTTGTAGTAGTAGCCATTTTTTAACACTCCTCATAAGTTTCATAAAATATATTTTTTTCTATGACATATATGTCATGTTGGTCATCACTTCGCACGGCAATAAAGTCGCCGACATTTCCAAGCATATACTTTTCTTCATACCATTGTGTAAATACCTTCACAGCTTTGTCCAATGGCTTTGCGTGAATACAAACTTCGCCGGACGGAATACAGGAATGTACATATTCATCAAGCGGAATAATCAAACCGTCCAGACGACTCTTGACTGTAGGGCGATAAGGCACATTTAAATCATATGGTACGTCGGATAAAACATAACTACGCTTAAATTTCTCCTTGGTATTGGTGTATACTTCGCCCTGAATGCCAATCATGATAAACATATCTTCGGAAATAGCCGTATCGATATCACCCTCTAAGGTACGAATGGTAATTGGTGTACCAATGGGAAGGATATCGGTAGGAACAACATATCCGACCGGCAGTTTCTTCTTCCGATACTTTTTCATACCGGTGAAATCAATATCATAAGTTTTGGCGTTGATAATATCAAAACTTTCGCAATACTGTTGTATTCGTTCGGAAAAATATGCCTCGGTATGATAGCCGGGATGTGCTTCGTCATAGCGACGGCGACTAATGAAACCGCCGGCCTTTTCGAGGTGACCGCCACCGGAACCAATGCCTTCTGCAAGGTAGGAAGCTAGATCGCTGGCTTTGGTTTCCTTAACACAGCTACGTACTGAGAACTTAATTCCGTCATTTAGCTCATTATAAACGACACACATGTCAACATTGTCAACCTGGATACACATATCACTGATTAAGCCAAGGATGTTCGGATCACAGGGTTGTGATTTGATAAGAGAATAACGGTTTGCTTCATTATAAATGGTTCTGATCATAGCAATGCCGGCAATCTCTAATTCAGATGCTGAAAGATTGGAGTTGCGGAGCAGACTAATTGTGGAAGCACTGAACTGTAAGGAATCGCGCATATCTTTATCTGCCGGATTATAGATTTCGGCAAATTGCAAAGTGTCGGTGAAAAGACCGTAATACAATGCGGTGGACACGTTTGGCCATTGCTTTAAATCAACACCTGCATCTAACAGTAACTGCCATACAATTGTGGAACAACTGCCGAAATTGCTCATAATCAGAGAATCGGAGATTTGATCGGTCTCTACTTGATGATGATCAATGACAGCAACATGTTCGGCAGAAATTTTTGTTACATTGCCTGCACCGTACTGACAATCTACGGTAATTAACAGTTCATCAGTCAGGTGTAAGTCAGCTGCATTGACATAGGAAATGGGTATTTCCAGTTTTTCTATCATTAAGAGCAGATTGCTCTTTTGTATCTGAAAGCGTCCACTATATACAAGTTGAACCTGTTTTCCCTGTTCTTTATAATAGGTATATAGGGCAAAACCGGACGCAATTGTATCGGCATCGGGATTGTCATGACATTGAATAACAAACTGATCATAAGACTCAAAATCTTTAAGATGCATGGGTATTGACTCCTTCATGGTTATTTTATTGTTATTTTATCATTTTTTGGGGTAATAATACAATACACATTGCAAAATGACAAAATTAAGTATTATACTGTAGATTAACGGAGGATGAACAACATGGATCAAAAGAAATATACATTTCAGGAATTTAGGGATATCATTGCGCGTTTACGTGCAGAAGACGGATGTCCGTGGGATAGAGAACAGACACATGCTTCGCTGGAAACATGTATGGTCAATGAAGCGGCAGAACTTGTTTCGGCGATTCGGATTTATGACAAGACAGGAAGTTATGAGAATATGTGTGAGGAATTGGGTGATGTATTGCTACAGGTGATGATGCATGCTCAAATTGCGGAAGAGGAAGGATTATTTACGATTGATGATGTGCTGACGGTTGTTTCCGAAAAAATGATACGCAGACATCCGCACGTATTTGGTACTGCCAAGGCAGATACTTCAGAGGCGGTGTTGCGCAATTGGGATGAAATTAAGAAGAAGGAAAAAGAAGATAAACGAATGATTACACCCAGCAAAGCGGAAACGGAGTCTGTAGCAGACGAGATAAAGGAAGCAATCGCTAAAAGTGGGAGTAATTAACATGGTTGAATGTAACTTATTTACATAATATAAATATAGGGATATTATGTAATCAGAAAGGGCAAAAAACGGCACGAAACCTTGAAAAATGGCAAATTTACCTTGACAAAAGGGATAAAAACGATTATAAATAGTGTTAGACGTTGTAACAGATACGCGTTGAATAAAACATACTCAGAATAGAGGAGGAGTTCACTATGAACAAAACAGAATTAGTAGCAGCTATGGCTGACCAGGCTGGATTATCAAAGAAAGATGCAGAAAAAGCTTTAAAAGCTTTTACAGATGTTGTTTCAACAGAATTGAAGAAGGGTGGCAAAGTTCAGTTAGTTGGCTTTGGTACATTCGAAGTTTCTAAGAGAGCAGCAAGAGAAGGAAGAAATCCTCAGAGCGGCGCAGTTATGAAGATTCCTGCATCAAAGGCTCCTAAATTCAAAGCTGGTAAGGCATTAAAAGATTTAGTGAACAAGAAATAATTGATGTTAGTAATTAACAGAGAGCCTTCATGGTTCTCTGTTTTTTATTTCAGATTAAATGCAGAATGGGAGACATTATGAGATTAGATAAGTATCTGAAGGTATCAAGAATTATCAAGAGACGAACAGTTGCCAATGAGGCCTGTGATGCAGGAAGAGTTATGGTGAACGGAAAACCGGCAAAGGCTTCTGCTGATGTAAAAGAAGGCGATGTTTTGGAAATTCGATTTGGAAATAAGGACGTTAAGGTGGAAGTGCTTGATGTAAAAGAAGTGGTCAGAAAAGAAGAAGCAGGAGAAATGTTTCGATATCTATAGAATTATATGGAATATGATGAGAAACCTTCTCATACATTTTAGTTAGGACAGTACCGGAGAAAATGTATGAGGGGGTTTTTATGATATGGAGGATTTGAGTAAACAGAGAATACATAAATTGAATTTATCAAATAGAAGGACATGTAATATTAACGGGGTTTCAGATGTGCTTTCGTTTGATGTCAATGAAATATTACTGGAAACAGAGCAGGGGATGTTGACGATAAAAGGGGCAGATCTGCATGTAAACAGGCTGACGCTTGAAAAAGGAGAGGTTGATATAGAGGGCAGAATAGACAGTCTGATTTATTCGGAAGTGTCAGGTTTTTCGAAACAGGGAGAATCTTTGTTATCAAAACTATTCAAATAGAAGCGGAGGCAGGGAAGATATGAGTCAGAGCATTGTGCAGGAAGTAGATTTTCTGGTGCACGCAGGACTGCTCGGGATATCCATTACATTCCTGTATGATTCCGTCAGAGTCATCAGAAGAGTCATCAAGCATGGAAATGTCTTGATTGCAGTTGAGGATTTTGTATTCTGGATGATATGCAGTTATCTGATATTTGAT
>DATESB010000027.1:0-2300 GCA_035271065.1 Lachnospiraceae bacterium
AGAAGCAGGAGAAGTGGTGGAGCAGGGACAGGTAATCGGCTATGTGGCAGCACCGTCAAAATCTTATAGTGTGGAAGGCGATAACCTATATCTGAAACTTGCCAGAAGTAATCAAGCAGTCAATCCGATGGAATATCTGCAGTAGGTTTATCTGACCGGACTTATCTGCAATAGAATGAAATATATGTAAAGCGCACATAGACAACATGTGCGCTCAATCTATGAAAAAGCAATCGATTGCAGACACGGGTGGTATTTATTTTTGTAGATACCTTATTCTATGCAGATATCATGAAAAATGTGTTAATAATTCATAAAAAGTATGTATTTTACAGTTGGATATGGTATAATATATATAGTTGTAAATCAATTATATAAGGAAGTGAATTGATTGGAATTTAAGGTGAAGGATTATGAAGAGGTAGACAGTTGGCAGACCATTATACTGCTCTACAATTCGGCACTGAAGGAAGTAGGGACGAAGTTAGAAATATTGAATGATGAATTTCAGCATATTCATCAATATAACCCTATTGAGCATATCAAATCAAGAATCAAGACACCAGAGAGTATTGTAAAGAAGTTAAAGAAGCGCGGATACGAATCCACACTGGATAATATGGTTAAGTATGTCAACGATATTGCCGGCATTAGGATTATTTGTTCGTTTACTTCTGATATTTACAGAATTGCCGAGATGCTTAGAAACCAAAGCGATATTAAGGTGATATCCATTAAGGACTACATAAAAGCACCCAAAGAAAGCGGATACAAAAGTTATCATATGCTTGTATCTGTTCCGATTTACCTTTCAGACAGCGTAGTAGATACGAAGGTGGAGATACAAATCAGAACGGTTGCAATGGATTTTTGGGCCAGCCTGGAGCATAAGATTAATTACAAATTCGAGAAGAATGCACCGGAGCACATTATATCTGAGTTATATGAGTGCGCAATGATGGTTTCGGAATTGGATGCAAAGATGCTGTCATTGAATGAAGAAATTCAACAGACGGTTGCAACAAACGAAGAATTACAGGACTGATTAACAGTGACATTTCAAAAAGGAACGACTTATGCATAAGTCGTTCCTTTTTGAGTAAAAAACCTCTAAAAATGAGGAGTGCCCGGGCGGATGAGATTCGCCCGGGCAAATTATGAAAAAATTTCTACGAGTAATGCTAAACATTACAGATATATTTATTCACTAAAATTAGTCTATCAGTAAACTATGAACAAACTATGAACAACCTATGAAATAATAGTAAAAACTACTAAAAATGAATTAAAAATCGAGAAGTTGTGTACGAAATGCACAAAACGGAGAAATGTAAACTCTTGTTATCCATTTTAAACGATGTTATGATATCATATAGGTATTGATACAATGCGGAGGACAAATCATGGAAAACTTTATGGATAAGCTTTACAGTAAGATAGGAGCAGGCTCCACTCAGCAATATGTTTCTGATTTGGAACATAGAAAAAAGGCGCTGAATGAAAACAGAATGGAAGCGTTATCTAATTTGATACGTGAAAATGACAGCAAACAGTTGGAATGTATTGCTGCAATGCTCGGTCAAGAGAGTGAAGAAAGACAATTATCTAAGGAAGAACTATTGAATGAGATACAGAGCGTAGGAAAGGTTGTTCAGAGGATGGATTTTTCATTGCAGGATGCAGCAACGACTCTGAAACAATTACAGACGGAGCAATCTTTTGAGCCGGAACCGGTAACAGTAAGCAGCGGAATGTCCGATGAGAAGCTTCAGGGCTTGGAAGAGCATATACATAAAGAGAATGTAAAGTGTTATCGTAATGTACAGGCTTCTGTGATGGAACAGGCTGAACTGCAAATGGAAGAGACGCGCATATCAGCGCGCCCGGTAAAAGGCATGCTGATTGCACTGATTATCTTATCACTTGCCAATATGGGTGTTCTGGTTGTGCATATTTTGGGATTCATTTAAAATGGGAAAAGTAGAATGGAAGCCGGGCAATATGCTATATCCCCTACCGGTTGTTATGGTGAGTGCAGCAGATGAAAACGGTAAAACGAATATTATTACAATTGCATGGACCGGTACGTTATGTACCAATCCGCCGATGGTTTATATTTCTGTCAGACCTGAACGCTATTCCTATGAGATAATCAAAAGAACAGGCGAGTTTGTCATTAATCTGACAACAGAAGAATTGGCATATGCCACTGATTATTGTGGGGTTAAGTCAGGCAGAGATGTTGATAAATTCAAAGAAATGAAACTGACACCACAAAAGGGATTAAAGGTAAAGGCACC
>DATESB010000028.1:0-5938 GCA_035271065.1 Lachnospiraceae bacterium
GTTATGTATCTTGAAAGAAAGTCGATATAAATGTTATATTTTATTTATATTAGGATACTATGTGGGGAAGTAGTGTAACGTAATTTTGAAGGAGTCGTTTGATGGAAAGAAGAAGTTTTTTCAAAACAATTTTATTGGGAGTGACAACGCTGGTAATATGTGTTGTCTTTTCGGTGAATACAAAAGCGATTACCATTAATGTAAACGCCGGTGCCTCTGCCATATTGGATGCGCCTTTGGATGCTGATGAAGGTCAAGATACCATACAGGTTGATGTTACGGAGCATATTCCCGATGGAGTCATCAGTAAGGGCGTTTATGCAGATACGATTGATTTATCATCAATGACCTATGATGAAGCAAACAGAGCTATTACAGAGTATGTCAATACATTAAAGAATACAGAGATTACACTTGTATCCGTAAATGGAACCAGTACGGTTGTGACAGCAGGTGAATTGGGACTCAAATGGAACAACACAGGAATTATCGGAGAAGCGGTAGGTCTTGGCAAAGAAGGAAATATCGTAAGCAGATATAAGGCATTAAAAGATTTAGAGTTTTCAAAGAAGGTCTATACAGTAGAATTGGGTTTTGATCAGGCAACAATCAAGGCAATGATGGAAGCACAAGCTGAGCAGGACAATATTGAGCCGATTGACGCAACATTATCAAGAGCTGACGGTACATTCAGTGTTGTGCCGGGACAGACGGGATACTCAATCAATATTGATTCCTCTGTGAGTAAAATTATAGATACGTTGTCATCAGGGTGGAACAAGCAGGCAACAGCAATAGAATTGGCTGTTGATGTGAATGAACCTAAGGGAAAAACCGATGAATTACAGATGGTAAAGGATGTTCTCGGTACCTTTACAACCAGTTATAAGAGTTCAGGAACTTCTCGTTCGGGCAATGTTGCAAACGGTACGCATCTGATTGACGGAATTGTACTGTTCCCGGGAGAAGAATTTTCTGCTTATGATACAGTAGAACCATTTACGGAAGAGAACGGATATTTTATGGCCGGTTCCTACTTAAACGGATTGGTAGTTGAGAGTCTTGGCGGTGGTATCTGCCAGGTTACTTCAACATTATATAATGCAGTACTTCGTGCAGAACTTGAGGTTACGGAACGCTCTAATCATTCGATGATTGTAAACTATGTGAATTTGTCTTCAGATGCCGCGATTGCAGGAACCTATAAAAATTTCAGATTTGTAAACAGCCTTGATTATCCTATCTATATTGAGGGTAAGACAAGTGAAGATAAAAAGATTACATTTACGATTTATGGTGTAGAAACAAGACCGGAAAACAGAGAAGTCAGTTTTGAAAGTGTAGAACTCAGTAAAACAGTTCCGGAAGGTGATAAGATTGTTGCTGACCCGGGACAGCCGGTAGGATATATTGATGTACAATCAGCACATACCGGTTTTGTAGGAGAACTTTGGAAGATTGTTAAGGTTGACGGCGTGGAAACAGAGCGTGTTAAGATTAATAAGAGTACTTATACCGCAACACCAAGAACAGCAACAGTCGGGACAGCTACGTCAGACCCGAATGTAGCAACAGCAATTCAATCAGCAATTGCGACAAGCAGTATTGATTATTGCAAGAGCGTCATTGCACAGATGAATGCAGCCGCGGCTGCAGCAGCGGCAGGAGCGCCGGCGCAATAGTTGTGTAGATGCAAGTATGTAGGCAGAGAAGAACAGACAGAATAAGGGAATGATGACCCATGAAGATAGGTAAAGTACCGGAAAATGTACTGAAACGTTCTATAATCAAACAAATAAAGACAAAAAGAGAAGAAATCCTTGTCGGAGCAGGCGTAGGTGAAGATTGTGCTGTAATCTCACTGGCAGACGACGAGGTTTTTGTTATGTCTACGGATCCGATTACAGGTACCGTACATGATATAGGTTCTCTTTCTATCCATGTGACAGCAAATGATATTGCTTCTGCCGGAGCAGAGGTAGTTGGTGTGATGTTGAGTGTGCTCTTACCGGAAGAAACAACAGAGGAAGAATTGAAATCAATGATGGCACAAGTGGAAGATGTTTGTGCTAAGTTAAACATACAGACGATAGGTGGACATACAGAAATTACAAAAGCAGTTAATCAGCCGATTATAACAGTAACAGGTGTCGGAAAGGTAAAGAAGGATGCATATATTACAACTGCCGGAGCAAAGCCGGGGCAGGATGTTGTAGTATCTAAATGGATTGCTTTAGAAGGAACCTCTATTATTGCAAAAGAAAAAGAAGCAGAGCTTTTGAAGAAATATTCCCAAGTATTCATTAACGAGGCAAAGAGTTTTGGACAATATCTATCAGTGGTGCCGGAGGCCGCCACCGCCGTTAAGTCTGGCGTTAGTGCTATGCATGACGTGACAGAGGGCGGTATATTCGGTGCACTCTGGGAGATAGCAGAAGCATCCGGCGTCGGACTTGAAATTGATTTAAAGAAACTGCCGATTAAGCAGGAGACAATAGAAATATGTGAGTATTTCGGGTTAAATCCATACGCGTTGATATCCAGTGGATCTATGCTTATGACAGCAGATAACGGATATGATTTGGTCAGAAACCTTGAAAAGGATGGCATTAAAGCAACCGTTGTCGGGAAGGTGACATCCGGAAATGACAGGCTGTTATTGAACGAGGACGAGAGACGCTTTTTAGAGCCTCCCAAATCAGACGAACTTTATAAGATATATGATAAATAAATGATACTGGTTAATATTCAATTGGAAGGAGATTTATATATGAGAGAGAAAATTTTATCTGTAATAGAGAAAAACAGCAGGATTGATTTAAAAGAACTTGCGATTATATTGGGCGAAGACGAAATTGCTGTAGCAGAGGCAATGGCACAGATGGAAGAAGAGGGAATTATCTGCGGATATCATACTTTGATTGATTGGGATAAAGTAACAACAGAGAAAATCACCGCTTTGATTGAAGTGCGCGTAACACCGCAAAGAGGACTTGGATTTGATTCTATTGCTGAGAGAATTTACAAATATCCCGAAGTAACAGCAACTTATTTGATTTCAGGCGGGTTTGATTTATTGGTAACTTTAGAGGGAAAAACATTGAAAGAAGTATCAAGTTTTGTTTCTGACAAGTTATCTACCCTTGATTGTGTGATTAGTACTGCAACACATTTTGTACTTAAAAAATATAAAGATCACGGTACTATCCTTGCTAAAAAGTATGCTGATGAGAGGATGGTGGTGTCACCATGAGAAATCCTTTATCAGATACCGTAGTAGATATTAAACCATCAGGAATTCGTAAGTTCTTTGATATTGCAAGTGAAAGAAAAGATGCAATTTCTCTTGGTGTAGGTGAACCGGACTTTGATACACCATGGCATATTCGTGATGAGGGTATTTATTCGTTAGAAAAAGGACGTACCTTTTACACATCAAATGCAGGACTTGCAGAACTGAGAGAAGAAATTTGCAACTATTTGGACAGAAAAATAGGTATTCGATACTCACCGAAGGATGAAACTTTGATTACGGTCGGTGGTTCTGAGGCAATTGATATTGGTCTTCGTGCGATGATTAATCCCGGAGAAGAAGTGTTGATACCACAGCCCAGTTATGTATCTTATGAGCCGTGTGCCATTTTGGCAGGTGCAAAGCCTGTGATTATTGAACTTAAAAATGAAAACGAATTCAGACTGACACCGGAAGAATTGTTGGCTGCTATTACGCCAAAGACGAAAGTGTTGATTATGCCATTTCCGAACAATCCGACGGGAGCAATTATGACGCGTGAGGATTTGGAAAAGATAGCGAAGATTGTCGTTGAGAAAGATATTTTTGTCATGTCGGACGAGATTTATTCGGAATTGACCTATCTGGGAGAGCATGTATCAATTGCATCACTTCCGGGTATGAGAGAGAGAACCATTGTCATTAATGGATTTTCAAAAGCATATGCTATGACCGGTTGGAGACTTGGATATGCTTGCGGTCCGAAAGAGATTATTGAACAGATGATGAAAATACATCAGTTTGCAATTATGTGTGCGCCAACGACAAGCCAATATGCAGCAATTGAAGCACTGAAGAACGGTGATGAAGATGTTGCGATGATGAGAGAATCCTATAACCAGAGAAGAAATTATCTGATGCATACACTGAAAGAAATGAAATTGCCGTGTTTTGAACCATTTGGTGCATTTTACATATTCCCTTGTATTAAAGAATTCGGAATGACATCAGACGAATTTGCGATGACACTTCTTGAGGAAGAAAATCTGGCAGTGGTACCGGGTAATGCATTTGGAGATTGCGGAGAAGGATTTTTACGTATTTCTTACGCATATTCATTGGAGAAGCTGAAGATTGCAATGGAACGTATCGAGAGATTTGTTACAAAGTTGAGAAATGAAGCAAAATAGCCTTGGAGGCATGCATGAACATTGTATTATTTCAACCTGAGATTCCGGCCAATACAGGAAATATTGGCCGGACTTGCGTTGCTACAGGAACTAAATTACACCTCATTGAACCACTGGGATTTAGGTTGAATGAGAAATCAATTCAGAGAGCCGGAATGGATTATTGGGAGCAATTAGATGTAACCCGATATGTCAATTTTGAAGAATTTCTGGAGCGTAATCCGAATGCCAAGATTTATATGGCAACCACAAAGGCAAAACATGTCTATACCGAAGTATCGTATGATGAAGATGCTTATATTATGTTTGGTAAGGAAAGCGCCGGAATACCGGAAGAAATATTGGTGAAGCATGAAGAAAACTGCATCAGGATACCGATGCTTGATTCGATTCGTTCTTTGAATTTGGCAAACTCAGTTGCGATTGTGCTGTATGAAGCGCTCAGACAGACCGGATTTCATGAGATGCAATTAGAAGGACAATTACATCGTTTGCATTGGGAAGAAACAAAATAGAAGTTTCATCAATTGTCAAAAGCCTTTGATTTCGGCAATGTAAAGATAAACTCTGTGCCGACACCTACAGTGCTGATGACATTGATATTCTCATGATGCGCATTGATAATTTCTTTTGTAATGGCAAGACCAAGTCCGGTTCCTTTTTTGTCTTTACCACGTGACAAGTCCGTCTTATAGAACCGATCCCAAATCATCTTGATACTTTCTTTCGGAATACCGATTCCTGAATCTTTTACAGATACAAAGACCTTCTCATTTTTTTCCGTTGTTTCAATCTTAATCGTAGAGTCATCATGGCTGAATTTGATTGCATTGTCAATCAAGTTATAAAGAACCTGCTGTATTTTTGTCATGTCGGCAAGCACATAAAGAGTCTTGCCTGTCAGAACCAAGTTAAAGGAAATACGTTTCTTGATGCAAGTCCCTTCAAAAGTTGCAGTAACATTCTTAATTACCTTATTGATATCAAAATCTGTTGTGTCTAACAAAACACCCTTTGTATTCAAATTATTCAAGGAAAGAAGAGAGGTGGTCAGTTTGGTCAGTCTCTTGGTTTCATTTAATACGATTTTTTGATATTTCTGATGCATTTCCGGAGGAATGGTGCCGTCTATCATAGCTTCCAAGTAGCCCTTGATGGATGTCAGAGGGGAACGGAAATCATGTGAAACGTTGGCAATAAATTTCTTTTGATTATCTTCAGAACGACTGAGTTCACTTGCCATGTAACTCAGTGAGGCCGCCAAATATCCTATCTCATCATCCTTATCAACGGAAAATTCGTATTTCAGATTACCACCTGCAAATTCTTCGGTTGCCCGTGTAATCTTTTTGAGCGGAATATAAACCATTTCCGTAAATACAATTAGGATTGTTGTGGAAAGTAAGAAGATAATACCAAGTGTCACATAAGAAATATTCAGCAGTTTATCACGGGATTTAATTACATCACTAAGCGGTGAATGAATGACAACATATCCGCGTACTCTAAACTGAGA
>DATESB010000029.1:0-2985 GCA_035271065.1 Lachnospiraceae bacterium
TCATCAAACATAAACACTTTTTCATCAAACTTTCCACCTAATCGTAATGCATTCGTATAAAATCCAAAGCATTATTCCTGTAAAGTCTATGTAAAGTTAAATACGCCGCGCACACAAACAGGCGTAAAAAAGTGCCTCTGCAACGCAGAAGCCCTAAATTCCCTACAACATCAATATTTTATCTCTAAAACTTTTTCTTATTAAATGCAATCACACCTGCAACATTGGCTACTATCGTATAGAACACACCAATCCCGATAATCAACGCCACATTTCTTGCCGGGTCAGCCGGATAAGGAAGCAGGCTGAAGTTCTGTGACATCAAATAAACGCGCAGTGTCTTGAATATCTCCCATTCAAACGGATCAGCTGCAAAGAACATAATAATTCTTGGTATCAAAACAGTCAAAATGAAGAAATATACAAATGCCTTCTTCTTATTCTTCGTGATAAACAGACACATATTTGAAATTGAAATACCCGCAACCCACATCGGCAGCGCTAATACCATCTTTGAAAGGAAGTCCTGTACCACCCACCAATCCATCGTGCCATCACCAAATTGGAACAATGTTGTCGTCAACATCAACACAACAAATGCAATAACCACAAAAACCAATGCAAGCACCAAAGATGCAATAAACTTCGAGAAATAAATCTGTGTTCTGTTCATATTCTTTGTAATCTTATCCTTAATTCTGGGATTCGGATAAGTCTTACCAAATACAATGTCACAAATACAAATACAACTATAATACGGAATAATGAAACACCAAGTTGCATAATCAATCAAGTTATACGCAAAAGTTCCATCATTTGTACCATATATCATTCTAAATCCGACCACTGCTATATTAGCAATCAGACACAATGCCACAATGCCAATCACATACGCATATGTATAACGTCTGTGCAGGGCTATTCTCAAGTCTCTAGCTATATAATGATTCATTTTATAAACAAACTCCTTTATTACGACTCACTGTCTACGCTGTAATTCGGTGCTTCCTTGGTAATATGAATGTCATGAGGATGACTTTCTTTGAGTGAAGCTGCGGAAATTTTTATAAATCTTCCGGTCTTCTTCAAATCCTCAATTGTTGGTGCTCCGCAATATCCCATACCGGAACGAAGTCCGCCTACCAGCTGGAATACCGTATCTTCTACAGTTCCCTTATAAGCAACACGACCTTCAACGCCCTCCGGAACTAACTTCTTTGCATCTGACTGGAAGTATCTGTCCTTGCTGCCGTTTTCCATGGCTGAAATAGAACCCATACCACGATAAACCTTATATTTTCTACCCTGGAACAACTCAAAGGTTCCCGGACTCTCATCACATCCCGCAAATATTGAACCAAGCATACAAACACTTCCACCTGCCGCAATTGCCTTTGTGATATCGCCTGAATACTTAATACCACCATCTGCAATCACCGGAATGCCATAATCTTTTGCCACTTCATACGCATTCATAATTGCTGTAATCTGAGGCACACCAATACCTGCAACCACACGTGTTGTACAGATAGAACCGGGACCAATACCAACCTTAACCGCATCAACACCAGCCTCTATTAAAGCCTTTGTTCCTTCACCGGTTGCCACATTACCTGCAATGAGCTGTAAATCCGGATAAGCTTCCTTGACCATTCTGACACATCTGAGCACATTCTCGGAATGACCATGTGCGGAATCCAAAACAATGACATCCACCTTAGCCTTTACAAGCGCATCCACACGCTCTAATATATTTGCCGTAATTCCGACAGCTGCACCGCAAAGCAATCTGCCCTGCTCGTCCTTTGCTGAATCCGGATACTTAATCTGCTTCTCGATATCCTTTATGGTAATTAAACCTTTCAGATTGAAATCTTTATCCACAATCGGAAGTTTTTCTTTTCTGGCCTTGGCAAGAATCTGCTTTGCTTCATCCAGTGTAATGCCTTCCTCTGCGGTAATCAAACCTTCTGAGGTCATCGACTCTTTTATTTTCTTTGTAAAATCTGTTTCGAATTTGAGGTCACGATTTGTGATGATACCGACCAACTTACGCCCTTCTGTAATAGGAACACCTGAAATACGGAATTTAGACATCAAATCATCCGCATCAGCAAGCGTATGTTCCGGTGATAATGAAAATGGATCTGTAATGACGCCGTTCTCTGAACGCTTTACCTTATCAACTTCTTCTGCCTGTGCTTCCGCTGACATATTCTTATGAATAATACCGATGCCGCCCTGTCTCGCCATGGCAATTGCCATACGATGTTCTGTAACGGTATCCATTCCGGCACTCATCATCGGAATATTAAGCTTAATTCTCTTGGTTAAGTTCGTCGCCAAATCCACCTGGTTAGCAATCACTTGTGAATATGACGGTATTAAAAGCACATCATCAAAGGTAATGCCTTCACCGACTATCTGACCCATGTTTCAATTCCTCCTTCTTATGAATAAATTTATCTTTAGATATTACCAAATCACACTTCCAATGTCAATCCGCAAAAATTAATATTCTCTGACCTTCCTCGGAAATACGTTCTTAACACATTTCAACAACGCACCGTTTGGCTCAATGCAGATTAACTCTGTTCCCTTGTCACCATTGTATACCAGAATGTGTTTCTTTACTTCCGGGTCCTTTGATGAGTAATCCTTGATTTTGATACCCCTGCTCCTAAAAGAATCCAATTCATGTGAAGTCTCCGGTGCAATAAAATCCATCTTATTTAAATCCAACACGCAGACTCTCTTTCTCTTCTGCTTGTTCATTACCTTATCAATACTGATTTCCTTGTCCAAATACAGATATTCAAACTCCAAATCCAGACCCGGCACCCAGAAATAAATCAAAAGAACCAATCCGATTGCCACCGCAATCATAATCAACATTCCAAGAAACAATGCCATAATGATACTAATTGCAGTTGCTGCATAAATTAACACCTTCAATACCATATTAAGTGGATTAGGCTTTCTCGC
>DATESB010000030.1:0-2313 GCA_035271065.1 Lachnospiraceae bacterium
ACAACCGAGCAATCCTTCATATTCTGAATCGGCGTCTCACTTCCGATGTATACCTGTATGCCTTTATGTCCTTCGCCCTCTTGCTTGGCAAGTGTTTCATGAACCAAATCCGTTAACTGTATCTTTTCTTCAAACGCTGAAATAATTTCACTGGCACGTTGATTATCCGACAATTCCGGATACTTGAAGATGTTATTGGTTCCGCTGGTGTAAATCTCCAAATCTGCATCTGCCTTAATGGCTTCTCCGACTGCATCCAGTACACTTGCTATCAAATCACTGTGTATGCCTGCCTGCTCTTTTATCTGAGAAATGATGCCTAAATTAATCTCTTCTATCGTCAATCCATTCAAACTTGTATTCAGTAAAATGTTTAATTTCAAAAGTGTCTCATCATCTAATGGTTCTTCTATTGATATCATTTCATTCTTGATGATGTTACCTTCCACTACGATAACCGCCAATATCTGATCTTCACTCACCTTGGAAAGCTGCGTAAACTTTAATTTGCTGTGGTGATACTGCGGTGCAGATATCATGGTTGCGTAGTTGGTATTGGTTGCTAACACTTTTGCTACCTGCTTTAAGAGGCTTTCCATCTTATCTGCCTTCTCAAGCAGCACTTCCTTCATCTCATCAACTTCGCGTTCCTTATCCTCCATCATGGCATCTACATAAAATCGATAACCTTTATCTGAAGGAATTCTTCCTGCTGATGTATGTGGCTGAATGATATATCCAAGTTCCTCAAGGTCTGCCATCTCATTTCGAATGGTTGCCGAACTAAGATTTAAACCTTCATACTTGGAGATAGTTCTGGAACCAACCGGCTCACCGGTCTCCAAATAGTTACGGATAATGGCGAACAAAATATTCTTCTTTCTTTCATCAAGCTGCATCTCTATTCCTATCGTTCTGGTCGTCACTCCGTCACTTCCCTTCGGAAACCTATGCCAACGTCTGTTACCAAAAACCCGATCTGTTATTGTCTTGTTAGCACTCTTCTCATTCGAGTGCTAACACTCTATACATAAAATACCACCTGACTTTTTCTTTGTCAAGTGGTATTACCTAGGATTTTTCAATTTCACAGTTTTTTTAGAAATACATAATAATTGGCTATATTTATTCTACTCCACGCTCTTTAGTGATTCAATCATATCTATCTTACGCAGCCTAAAGAACATGATTGCATTTACAATCAAAGAAAACGCAAACGTCAGCAGAACACTATATACATAACTGATGAAATTAATATTACGCCCAAACATCATAATATCTATTTCAGCCGTCACAATGACAAAACGATGTAGAAGTAATCCCATGAATATACCCGCTGTTGCACCGAATATCGTCAAAATAACATTTTCTCTGTTCACGTAACTGCTGACTTCTCCGTCATAAAATCCCAATACCTTAAGTGTCGCAAGTTCACGCTTACGCTCATTTACATTAATATTATTTAAATTGTAAAGTACAACAAACGCCAACAACGCTGCTGATACGACCAGTACCAGAATAACAACATCCATACTCAATAACATGTCTCGTATACGCTGTGCCATTCCACTGTAAAATGTAATACCGGCAACGGAATTCAATTTCATATAATCCGTCCCCATTGATGTTTCAAACATTTCGTCATTTTCCGTATTATTCAGGAATATCTGGCTATATTCTACCGGCTCGTCAAACATTTTCTCATACAGCGTATTGCTCATATAAATATAATGCATGAAGTAGTTTTCTGTTATCGCCGAAATCGTTACTTCTATATTAGAAGTATCATCCTCTTTTAGCGCAATTGTATCGCCAACCCCTACATCCAGAAGTATTGCTAATTTCTCTGTGATAATGACACCCTCGTCATCCATTGTATACGGTTCATGTGTCAGACGATTTCTGAAGGTAATATAATCTGTGATTTCGTCCTTACTTTCCGGTATTACAAGATATCCACTCTTTGTAATGCCATTTGCCCTGACATCAACTGCCATCTGTTCTCCATACATCTGACTTTCCACTCTGTTATCTGCAAGCAGTGTCTGATACAATTCGTCTCTTTCAGCCTCTGTAGCATCATCTTCAATGGTAATATCAGCATCGTAGCCACGTATTTGTCCAAACTGTAAGTCTCCGATTGCAGTAATAGAATCTTTTAAGCCAAATCCAACCAGCAAAAGCGCCATACAGCCACCAATACCAAAGACCGTCATAAAGAACCTTTTGCGATATCTGATTAAATTGCGAATTGTAGACTTCTGTGTAAAATTCAAATGCTTCCATATAAATGTCACACGCTCCAACAACACA